>NZ_JBEGDJ010000015.1:0-84968 GCF_040191335.1 Nocardioides sp. YIM 152588
GACCTGTGGATCATGGGTCTGTGGATGGGTGGTCTGGGCACCATCCTCGGTGCGGTCAACTTCATCACCACCATCATCTGCATGCGTGCCCCCGGCATGACCATGTTCCGGGCCGAGGTCGCGGCGGGGGCCGGGCGTCTCCGGGCCGGTGGCCAGCACGCCGACCACCAGCTCGGTCTCGACGCCGCCCGCGCCCGTCTCCAGCGGCCGGATCATGCGGACGCCGGCCTCCGCGGCGAGTCCCCGCAGCAGCGGGTCCAGCCAGGCACGGTCCACGACCCAGCCGACGCGGCACGGCGCGGCCAGACCGACCACGGCGTCGTACCAGCCGAGAGCGCGCAGCGCGGCGGTGGCGCCCGCGTCGAGGATCTCCAGCGAGCCGCGCGGAGGGATCCAGCCCCGGCCGATGAGCGCCGCGGAGCCGCCGCGCACGACGACGGCGGTCGCCGCCGCGCAGCCGGCCGGCCCGTCGCCGAGCACCACCACCCGCCCGCCGGGTCGCTCCGGGACGTGCCGCCGCTTCAGGAAGGGGAAGATCTCGGGCATCGGACTGCTCCTCGGTACCGCTGGGGTGGGCTTGCCAGGAGGAGCGTCCGGCCGCGGTCCCTGATACGTCGCCCGGGCACCGACGTCGACCGGGCACCGCCCCGCGGCGCGCCCCCGTCAGCCGAGCACGACGGCCAGCGCGATCCCGAGGATCACCACGGTCTGCGCGGAGTGCACGATGATCCCCATCCACGCGCTCCGGTACCGCCGGCTCGCGTAGGAGAGCGTGATCATGTCGACCAGCGCACCGGGCATCGCCCACGGGGCGTGCAGGTGGTAGGCCGCGAACAGCAGGCCGTTGACCGCCCAGTCGCCGCGGCCGAAGGCCGCCTGCATCCGGGGCAGCAGCAGGCCACGGAAGAGCAGCTCCTCGCCGAAGACGGTGTTGAGCAGCAGCATCACCGCGAGCAGCGCGAACCAGCCCCAGCTGCCCGCGAGCAGGTCGCCGCCGGCGTCGGAGCCGAGGAACGACCCGAGGTCGTGGCTCTCGACGGCAGGCGGGGACGGCAGCTCCTGGGCGAGCGCGGACAGCAGCAGGAACGGCAGCACCATCCACCAGACCCGGCCGCCGACCCGACCCGTCCGCGGGCTGCGGGGAGGCCCGAGCCACAGCGCCGCCCGGAGGACGCTCCACCGCACCGAGCCGCGCTCGCGGTGGACGAGGAGCAGCACCAGCACCATCTGCCAGGCCAGGCCGACCGTCAGCGCCACGATCAGCGCCCGGGGCAGCGCCGACGGCCCGTCGAGCCGGTCGGCCAGCAGCGGAGCGACCACCCACGCGAGCAGCCCCATCGGCAGCGCGGCCGCGGCCCAGACGCCGAGGACCCGGCGCCAGCCGTACTGATCGACCGCCGGGGGGTCGAGCACCGATCTGCTCATCCGTCGCTCCTCTGGCTGGTCCTCGTCCGCTGAGCCTCGGTCCACGACCAGCGTCCCGCAGCACCTCCCGGATCCGCAGCGGTTCCGCCCGCACCCGGCCCGGTTTCCCCAGGTTTCGCCCCCGGTTCGCGCGGGGGTCGCCACGGAGGCCACGCGCCGGCGGGGCCACGGCGACCCTCGCGCTTGTCGGCGCACCCGCCTAGCGTCGGAGCATGGACACCACGACCCCTCCGCTGCAGCTCACCGGCGAGCGCGCCGACCTGGTCGACACGCTGCGCAAGCACCGCGACCTCCTGCTCGTCACCGTCCGCGGCATCGGCGACGACGACGCCCGGCGCCGCACCACGGTCAGCGAGCTCACCCTCGGCGGGCTGGTCAAGCACGTCGCGACCACCGAGGCGCAGTGGGCCGACTTCATCGCCGAGGGCCCCGGCGAGGGCATCGACTTCTCCTCGATCGACTGGAGCGACCCGCCGCCCGCCGTGGTCGCCTTCATGGACAGCCACCGGATGGGCGAGGACGAGACGCTCGCCGGCCTGGTGGAGCGGTACGCCGAGGTGGCGGACGCCACCGACCGGCTGGTCGCCACCCTCCCGGACCTCGACCTCGCCTGGCCGCTGCCCCAGGCTCCGTGGTTCGAGCCGGGCGCCACCTGGACCGCGCGCCGCACCGTGCTGCACATCATCGCCGAGACCGCCCAGCACGCCGGCCACGCGGACATCATCCGGGAGGCGCTCGACGGGCAGAAGACGATGGGATGATCCGTGGCATGACCTATGTCGTCGACTTCAAGGACGTCTCCACCGTCGGGCTGGAGTCCTCGCCCGTCGCCGACGCCCTCGCCGGCCTCCGCGCGAACGAGGCCCGCTACTTCAAGACCAAGTACGACCACGTCTTCGCCACCGAGCCGGCGGCCGAGGCGACCGACCTGGTCGACTACGTGGCGCGGGTGCTGGCCGAGGAGCGCGACCTCGTGATCGCCTCCCCTCCGCTGGAGGCCTCCGAGGTCGAGGTCGACGGGATCCGCTGGACCCACGTCTTCTACGAGTCCGGCCTGGCGATCAACGTGCTCTACACCCTCGCCGACGGCGGCAAGCGCGCCGTCGGCTTCAAGCTCTCGGACGGGATGGAGGTCCCCGACGAGCTCGCGGACCGGTTCAAGTTCGCCCGCCAGCGCTCCAAGCTGGCCGGCACCATCCGCGGCACCTTCTTCGTGATCAAGGGCGAGTACTAGGACGGAGTCAGGTCGGATGAGTCCCCAGGAGCTGCAGACCATCGCCGGTGCCCTGGGGTGCGCCCGCACCTTCACCGACTACCTGGCGGCGGCCGGGGACCAGATCGCCCGGGTGCTCCCGGCCGAGGAGGTCTACTGGGTCTCCACCGACCGACCCCGCCGGGTCGCCACCGTGGTCCGCGCCAGCACCGGCTACGTCGACCGGGTCACGGAGCCGATCGGCGACGGCGTCCTGGGGCGCCACCAGCTGAGCCTGGTGGTCGAGTCGACCCGCGCGGCCGCGCACGCCTGGGTCGTCGGCCGCGAGACGCCCGCGTTCACCGACGACGAGGCGGAGTCCGCCGGGTGGCTGCTGCCCGTGCTCACGGCGTACCACCGCTCGTTCGCGCTGCGCCCGCCCGAGCCCCTGGAGCAGCCGCTCACCGACCGGGAGACCGAGGTGCTGGCGCTGGTCGCCCAGGGCCTGACCGCGACCGCGATCGGCCGGCGGCTCGGCATCAGCGACCGCACCGTGAGCAAGCACCTGGAGCACGCCTACGCGAAGCTCGGCGAGCACGACCGCCTGCTCGCCACCCGCCGCGCGAGCGCGCTCGGCATACTGCGCTGACGCTCTCCCCGACAGGCCCGCGGCGTACGCACAAGCGCGTATGTGCCCACCCGGTGACGCGGCGCGAGTGTGGCAGGGGAAGGCGTGCCGCCGGCGCGCCCGTGGGGACCGGGACCGGGTGACCATCGGGGGTGGCTCGTGCGGGTGTATGAGGCGATCGTCAAGGGCCTCGAGGGTCTCGGCGTCGAGGCCGCCTTCGGGGGTGCCGGCGAGAACGCGACCGGGATGATGCTCGCGCTCGACGACTCCGAGCGGATCCGCGGCGTGATCACCCGCAACGAGCAGGCGGCGGCGTTCGCCGCCAACGGCTACGCGATGTACACCGACAAGCTCGGCGTCTGCTTCGCCACCGCGGGGCCCGGCGCGTTCAACCTCTTCTCCGGCATGGCGGCGGCGCTGTCGGACTCCTATCCCGTGCTCGCGGTCTCCGGCTGCTCACCGATCCAGTGGTGGGGGCGCGGGTCGCTCAACGAGACCTCCGGGCTCAACCGGACCCCGGACGCGCTGAAGATGTTCGAGGCGACCACCAAGGGTTCGTTCATGATCACCCGGATCGAGGACACCTGCGACGTCCTCGAGGAGGCGGTCAACCTCGCCTACGAGGGCCGCCCCGGGCCGGTGCACATCACCGTCCCGAACAACCTGACCGAGCGCGACCAGGAGGTCGAGAACTACCACGACGTCCGGCTCCGGAGGGTGCCGGTGACACCCGACCCGGCGAAGCTCGCCGCCACCGCCGAGTTCCTCGCCGACGCCTTCGAGCGCGGCCGCAGGGTGGTCCTCCTGGCGGGGTTCGGCGCGATCCGCAGCCGCGCCGGCGACGAGGTCCGCCGCTTCATCGAGCGGTTCCAGGTGCCGCTGGTCACCACCCTCGACGGCAAGGGCGTCGTCGGCGAGGACCACCCGCTGTGCGTCGGCGTCTTCTGCGACAGCGGGCACGCCAGCGCGTGGAAGGCGTTCCGGGAGGCCGACGTCGTGATTGCCGTCGGCAACGCCTTCAACCAGCACGCCACCTTCAACTACGACGAGTCCCTGTTCGAGGACACCGCGCTGGTGCACATCAACATCTCCGAGACCGAGATCGACAAGGCCTACCGCGCCGACCACGCCCTGGTCGCCGACGCCCGGCTCGCGATGGCCGCGCTGTACGCCGCGCTCGACCCCGTGGTCGGCCCGCGCCAGCGCGTCGAGGTCGACGGCCAGGACTGGGAGAAGCGGCACATCCTGCACCTGACCGACTCCCTGCATCCCGGCGAGATGGCCCAGGCGATCGGGAGGATGCTGCCGCCGGGCGGCTTCCTGCTCGCCGACGCCGGCGCGCACCTGGCCTGGCTCGGCTACTACGTGGACCTCGAGGACGGCCAGCACTTCCGCAAGGCCGGCGAGTTCGGGCCGATGGCCGGGCACGTCAACGGCGCCCTCGGGCTGCAGATGGCCCACCCCGACCGCACGGTCGTCGTCGGCTGCGGCGACGGCTGCTACAACATGTCCGGGTTCGAGCTGATGACCGCGGTCGAGCACGAGCTGCCGATCATCTGGGTGATCTTCGACGACCGCGAGTTCAAGCTGATCAAGATCTACCAGGTCGCCGAGTACCAGCAGGTCGGCCTGGTCGAGTTCGAGAACCCGAACTACGCCCTCTACGCCCAGGCCTGCGGCGCCGACGGCTACACGGCCGAGACGCTCGAGGAGTTCGAGGCCTGCTTCGCGGAGGCCCTGGTCTCCCGCCGACCGTCGGTCATCGACGCCCGGATCACCCGCTGGGCGATCCCGCACTACAGCCCGTCCCCCGACGGCGTCATCGCGGGGATCGTCAAGCTCCTGGAGGAGAGGTTCCGCTCGTGACGGACAGCGCCCCCACCGGCCCGACCGGCCCCCGCACGCGCGGACCCGCCGTGCCCCGCGACCCGGTGTGGTCCGAGACGTACGCCGGCGGCAGCGCCGCCGCCGAGCGGGCGGAGTTCGAGGAGCTGGCGCGCCGGATCATGTCGGCCCAGCTGGTCGCCCAGGAGAAGGCGGGGGCCCAGGGGGTGCCGCACGCGCTGGCCCGCACGCTGCACGCGAAGGCGACCCTGGCCGTCGACGACGCCGAGCTGCGGTTCCGCGACGACCTCGCCGAGGACCTGCGCCACGGGTTCGCACAGCCCGGAGCCGCCTACCGCACCGTCGTCCGGTTCTCGAACGCCGGGAACGTCGGCGCGGCCGACTTCGAACAGGACCTGCGGGGCCTGGCGATGCGGGTCGTGGTCGACGAGGACACCTCCCACGACCTGCTGGGCACCAACTGGCCGGTCTCCCACGCCCGCGACGCCCGGCAGTTCGTGGAGTTCGCGCACGCCACCGCCGGGTCCGGCGCCGCCCGGGCCGCCGGGGTGGTCCGCCTGGTGCGCCTGTTCGGCGCCGGGGAGACCAAGCGGATGCTGGAGAACGTCCTCACCGCCCGCAAGCACCAGCCCGGCAGCGTCTTCACCGAGACCTACTTCTCCCGAGGCGCGTTCTGCTGGGGGCCCAGCCTCGCGGTCCGGTTCCTGGTCCGGCCGGCGCCCGAGACGGCCACCTCGCACCCCTCGGACCACGACCCGTCGTACCTGACCACCGAGGCGGTCGGCCGCCTGTCCGGCGGCCCGGTGCGGATGGAGCTGTGCGTCCAGCGCTACCAGGACCCGGAGTCCACGCCGATCGAGGACACCGCCGTGGCGTGGACCGAGGCGGCCGCCCCCGCCGAGCACGTCGCCGACCTGGTGCTGCGGCAGGCCGACCTGACCACCCCGCAGGCGCAGCAGCGGGCCGAGGCGATCGAGCCGCTGGCGTTCAACCCCTGGAACACCACCGAGGACTTCCGCCCGCTCGGCAACCTGAACCGCGCGCGCAAGGCCGCGTACGACGCCAGCGCGGCCGCCCGCTCCGGCACCCGCTGGCTCACCGAGACGCCGACCCGCAACGTGGTCGCCGGCGCCGCCGCCCGGGCCGCGTTCTCGGTGGTCAACCGCCGCCGGGAGTGGTACCTGCTGCCGGTGCGCACCTCGGTGCTCAACCTGGAGGCGTTCCGGCACGTGCTGCGCGAGCGGAACCTGATCGACACCGACCCGGCCGACATCCCACCGACCGTCCGGCCGGTCCCGGCGCCGCCGCCCGAGGAGGTGCGCTGGGCGCGGACCCCCGACGGCAGCTTCAACGACCTGTCGGTGCCGTCGATGGGCGCGATCGGCTCCGCGTTCGGCCGGAACCTGCCCGCCGACTACCGCCCCGAGACCTTCGGCGACCCCAACCCGGTGGTGGTCAGCCAACGCCTGCTGGTCCGCGACCACTTCCGTCCGGCGGCGTCGCTGAACCTGCTGGCGGCGGCGTGGATCCAGTTCCAGGTCCACGACTGGGTCAACCACGCCCGGCACCCCCTCGGCGTCGACGACGTGAAGGTGCCGATGCCCGGCGGCCAGAAGTGGACCAACACCGTCGGCGGGGACCCCGAGAACGTGATGCGGATCGCCGGCAACAAGTCGCTCGCCGACGCCCCCGACGGCAGCCAGCGCCTCTTCGCCAACGACGCCTCGCACTGGTGGGACGCCTCCGAGGTCTACGGCTCCGACCCCGAGCGGATGGCGACCGTCCGGGAGGGCGCGAAGATCCGGCTCACCGACGAGGGCTACCTGCCCCAGGACGTCTCCGGCCAGGACATCACCGGCTTCAACGAGTCGTGGTGGCTGGGCCTGTCGAGCATGCACACGCTCTTCGCCCGGGAGCACAACGCGGTCTGCGACGAGCTGCGCGCGCACTACCGGGGCTGGAGCGACGAGCGGGTCTACCAGACCGCGCGGCTGGTGGTGGCGGCCCTGATCGCCAAGATCCACACCGTCGAGTGGACCCCCGCGATCCTCGCCACCGAGGCGATCGACCTGGGGCTGAACGCCAACTGGTACGGACCCCCGAGCGGCGACTGGCTGACCAAGCTCGGCATCTGGCTGATGGACACCCACGCCTCGGTCGGCATCCCGGAGACCACGCCCGACCACCACACGGCGCCGTACTCCCTGACCGAGGACTTCGTCACCGTCTACCGGCTGCACCCGCTGATCCCGGACGACTACGAGTTCCGCGCCCACACCGACGGCCGCCTGCTGGGGACGGCGACGTTCGCCGACATCTCCTCGCGCAACGCCGACGACGTGATGCGCCGCCACGGCCTGGGCAACGTGCTCTACTCCCTCGGCACCGCGCACCCCGGCGCGATCACGCTGCACAACTTCCCGCGGTCGCTGTGCCACCTGGAGCGCGACGGCGAGATCATCGACCTGTCGGTGATCGACCTGGTGCGGACCCGGCGCCGCGGCGTGCCGCGCTTCAACGACTTCCGCACCGGGCTGCACAAGCCGCCGATCCGCGACTTCGACGAGCTCAGCTCCGACCCGGCCACGGTGGCGGCGCTGCGCGAGCTCTACCGGAGCGTCGACGAGGTGGACACGGTCGTCGGCCTGCTCGGCGAGGAGCCACCGCCGGGGTTCGGGTTCTCCGACACCGCCTTCCGGATCTTCATCCTGATGGCGTCGCGGCGGCTGCAGAGCGACCGGTTCCTCACCGTCGACTTCCGCCCCGAGATCTACTCCCCCGTGGGCATGGACTGGGTCGCGCAGAACACGATGACGAGCGTCATCCTGCGCCACTTCCCCGAGGCCGCGACGCTCCTGCCACGCGGGCGGAGCGCCTTCGCGCCGTGGCGCACCGCGACCGGCGCGGGGGTGTCGGCGCGATGACCGAGCACGCGCAGCACCGCGGCGAGCCCGCCGAGCCCGCCGGCCACGCCGGGCTCGACGCCTTCTCCCGCCGCCCGCTGGCCGAGGCGCTGTGGCGCCGGCGCACCCACCGGGTCAGCCGCGGCTCCTCGATCGAGGCCGGCTCGCTGAGCCACACCTCCACCGAGCCGCGCACCCCGCTCACCCCGCTGGAGGAGGCGGTGCTGATCGCGGTCACCGGGTGCACCGGCCTGACGATGCCGGACCGGCCGCTGACCGACCCGCGCACCCACGAGCCGATCATGGCCAAGCCGAACCTGACCATGCTGGGCCGGACGGCGGGCAGCCCCGACAACGCGCAGGGCACCCACTTCCTGATGATCAACGACACCGGCACCTACTACCTGCGCAAGCTGCCGCCCGACGACAGCGGCGGCAGCCTGCTGGACCCGGAGGCGCTGCTAGCCCGCGCCGAGCAGGCCAAGGTGCAGCTGCTGGACCGGCGCATCGACGTACCGGACGGCAACCGGGACTTCCCCGCCTACCTCGACTCCAACCGGTTCCTCTCGAACCTGCCCGGCACCACCATCCTGTGCCCGGTCGTGGACCTGTCGCGGCAGTACATCAACGCGATCATGTACCTGCTCACGCAGCCGGAGGGGGCGCGGCCGACGATCGTCGACGACCGCAACTTCTACCGGATGGCCGGCGTCAAGAAGTGGGTCAAGAACGGCTTCCTCAACAAGAAGCTCAAGCTGCCGCTGGGCAACCTCGGCGCGATGCGGACCCAGATCGAGGCCGACCTGCTGCTGCAGAACCTGATGCTGACCGCGGACTCGATGGGTCTGGGCGCCTGGATCCACGCCACCATCGCGCCGCCGGTGCTGCTCGGCGACCCGAAGTTCTCCGGACGCTACGGCTCCATGCTGGGCTTCGACTACGTGGTCCCGAAGTGGAAGCCGATCGACATCATCCGGTGGGGCATCCCGCTGCCGGCCTACGCGAACATCCGGGCCGACGCCGTCGGCCTGCGCCGCCTCGGCGAGCCGCTGATCAAGGCCTCCTGCCCGCCCAACTACCCGACCATGGACGACGCCGTGGACGCCCTGATCGAGAGCAAGTTCGGGCCGGGCGGCATCTACGAGGACCAGGCCCTCTTCGCCCGGATCTACAACGGGGAGTTCGGCGCCCGCTACCTCGACGAGGCCTCCAACTACGCCGACGACGTCATCGCCTGCGCGCGCGACATCTGCAACTACATCTACGACACCCACGGCCGGTTCCCCGCGCACACCGAGGCGATCCACGTGCCCGGCGCCTGGCTGCAGGTCCACCACGTGGAGGACGCCTACTACGAGAAGTACTTCCGGACCGGGCTGACCGAGGCCCACCGCGCCCACGACGAGGTGTGGCACGGCTCCGGCGGATGACCACGACGACCGCCCCGCAGGCCCCGACCACCCCGCGCCGGGTCGCCGTCGTGCTCGCCGGTGCCGGTGCCCGCGGCTGCTACGAGGCCGGCGCGATGGCGGTCGTGCTGCCGCGGCTCGCCGCCGCGGGCGTCGTCCCCTCGCTGTACGTCGGCACCAGCGCCGGCGCCATCAACGCCACCCTGCTGGCCGCCTCCGCCCACCTGCCGGCCGACCGGCAGGCCGACCTCGCGCTGGAGCTGTGGGGCCGGATGCGGACCCGCGACGTGTTCCGCTCACCGGTGCGCAGCGGCGGCGGCACGCTGGTGCGCTGGACCGGGCAGGTGCTGCACGTCCCCGGCGCCCGCGTGACCGGCCTCCTCGACACCGCGCCGCTGATGGAGCTCGCCGAGCGCTCCCTGGACTGGGACCAGCTGCACCGCAACCTCGACGACGCCGACGGCGACCTGACCCTGGCCGTCGTCGCCACCTCCGGCACCGACAACCGCACCGTCGTCTTCGTCGCGGGCGCGGGAGCCGACCGCCTGCCGCCGAGCGACGACGAGCGTCCGATCGACTACCGCGCGGCCCGGATCGGCGCGGCGCACGTGATCGCGTCGGCCTCGATCCCGGTGGCGTTCCCGCCGACGTGGGTGCCCGAGGACGCGGGACAGGTGGAGGGGGCGGCCGACGCGGGGGCCGACGGGCAGGCCGACGGGGACTGGTACCTCGACGGCGGCGTCCGGCTGAACGCGCCGCTCAAGCCGGCGATCGCGCTCGGTGCCGACGCCGTCGTCGTGGTGGCCACGCACCCGGTGGTCGACCGGGTGACCGAGGTGCCGCACACCGGTCCGGGCGAGCCGCCGGACGTCGACGACACCGTGGTGCGGGTGATGGACGCCGCCCTCGTGGACCGGATGGTCGAGGACGTCCACGCGCTCGCGCGCACCAACGTCCTCGTCGACGCCGCGGCGGGCCGCGCGGACGGCCCCGCCACGACGTACCGGAGGATCCCGTTCCTGGCCGTCTGCCCGCGGGAGCGCGGCACCCTCGCCCACGTCGCGAGCGAGGTCTTCGGGCGCCGTGCGGGGGTGGTCGCGGACACCCGACGGTTCCTGCGCGACCCGACGATGCGGGTGCTCGGCCACGCCCTCGACGGCGACGGCGACCGCCGTGGCGACCTGATGAGCTACCTGTACTTCGACCCCGAGTTCGCGGCCGCCGCCATGGAACGCGGGCGGGAGGACGCGGCCGCCCTGCTGGCCGGTACACCGGAGGACGCGGTCCCCTGGCAGCTCGGACTCGACGGGGCGACCGATGCGGGTCTATGAGGCGATCGTCCGGGGCCTGGAGGACCTCGGGGTGCGGACCGCGTTCGGCGGCAACGGCGAGAACATCGCGGGACTGACCGTCGCGCTCGCCCGGTCGCGCCGGATCCGGCCGATCCTGACCCGGCACGAGCTCGGGGCGGCGTACATGGCCGGCGGGTACGCGATGTTCACGCGGGAGCTCGGGGTCTGCTTCGCCACGGTCGGGCCCGGCGCGTTCAACCTGGTCACCGGGCTGGCGGTGGCGATGAGCGACTCCTACCCGGTGCTCGCCCTGACCGGGTACGTCGACGAGCGGTTCGCCGGACGCGGCGGCATCAACGACACCTCGGGGATCGGCGACACCCCCGACTCCCAGGCGCTGTTCGCCGCCACCACCAAGCGCTCCTACGTCGTGCAGCGGCCCGAGGAGGCCATCGACGTGCTGGAGGAGGCCGTCGACGTGGCGCTCTCGGGGCGGCCGGGGCCCGTCCACGTCGCCGTCGCCCAGCAGCTGGCGCACCCGGCGGTGGAGGTGCCGGACTACCGCGCACCGGTCCTCTCGGCGCGCCCGCCGCAGCCCGCGCCCGGCGACGTCGCGGCCATGGCCGACCGCCTCGCCGCGGCGATCGGTGCGGGCCGGAGCGTGCTGGTGCTGGCCGGCTTCGGCGCCGTCCGCAGCCACGCGCACGACACGGTGCGGCGCTTCGTCGAGCGCTTCCAGCTGCCGCTGGTGACCACCCTGGACGGCAAGGGCATCATCCCCGAGCGCCACCCGCTGTGCCGCGGCGTGTTCTCGGAGAGCGGCCACGCCCATGCGCTGCGCGCCTTCCGCGACGCCGACGTGGTGCTCGCGATCGGCAACTCGCTCAACCAGCACGCGACCTTCGGCCTGCGCGAGGACCTGTTCGAGGACAAGGAGCTGCTCCAGGTCAACATTAGCGCGGCGGACATCGGGCGCCAGTACCCGGCCACGGTCGGCATGGTCGCCGACGCCGACCCGGCGGTCGCGGCGCTCACCGACGCGCTCTCGCAGCGCCTCCCCGCACCACCGCCGCCGGCGCCCGCCGATCCCGGCCCCGACCGCGACGTCGGCCCGCTCGCCGGGCTCACCCGCCACGTGCACCCGGGGCGGCTGGCCGAGGCGATGGGCCGCCTCCTGCCCCCGGGCGGGGTGATCCTGGCCGACGCCGGCGCCCACCTGGCCTGGCTCGGCTACCACCTCGCACTGGAGGACGGCCAGGCCTTCCACAAGTGCGGGGCGTTCGGGCCGATGGCGGCCAACACGACGGCGGCGATCGGGATCAAGGCGGCCCAGCCCGGGCGGGCGGTCGTGGTCGGCTGCGGCGACGGCTGCTTCGCCATGTCCGGCCTCGAGCTGATGACCGCCGTGGAGAACGAGCTGCCGGTCGTCTGGGTGATCTTCGACGACGCCGAGCTGAAGCTGATCCGGCTCTACCAGCTCGCCACCTACGGCCACACCGGCCTGGTCGACCTGGCCCCGCCCGACTTCGCCGCCGTCGCCCGTGCCTGCGGCGCGGACGGCTACCGGGTGGAGACCATCGAGGAGTTCGAGAAGGCGTACGCCGCCGCGCTGGCCTCGCCGCGCCCCTCGGTGATCGACGCCCGGATCACGCGGTGGGCGCTCCCCCACTACACGTCCTCGCCGAAGGGACCGCTGCACGGGGCCTGGGAGATGCTGGTCGACCGGTTCTCCCCGCCCGGCGGCTGAGCGCGCACCCGGGCCCGGCCGGGGACCGAAAGACCCCTGTCCCCGTGGCCCGGCGGTGACACGCTGGAGACGTGGACGGGGTCCGGGACCGGGTGACGACCGCGGTGTTCGCGGTCGCGATCGCCCTGCTCGGTGCGGGCGGCGCCCTCTGGGCGGTCGGGAGCGACCGCGCGGCCGGCGCGCTCTGGCTGGGCGGTGCCGCGGTCGGCCTCGTGTCGTCCCTGGCCACGACCGTCGGTGCGCTGCGCGAGCACCGCCCGACCGTCGACGTGATCGCGCTGCTCGCGCTGGCCGGCGCGCTGGCGGTCGGCGAGTTCTTCGCCGGCGCGGTCATCACGGTCATGCTGGCGAGCGGCCAGCTGCTGGAGGCGCGGGCCGACGCCCGCGCCCGGCGCGAGCTGCGGCTGCTGCTGGAGAGGTCCCCCCGGACCGCCCGGCGACGCGCCGGCGACGCGGTCGAGGAGGTGCCCGTGGACGCCGTCGGCGTCGGCGACCGGCTCCTGGTGCGCACCGGCGAGGTGGTGCCGGTCGATGGCCGCCTCCTCACCGCCGGCACCCTCGACGAGGCGGCGCTGACCGGCGAGCCGCTCCCGGTCGAGAGACCGGCCGGCGACGCGATCCGCAGCGGCGTGGTGAACGCCGGGCCGCCGCTGGACCTGCTCGCCACCACGGCGGCCGCCGACTCGACCTACGCCGGCCTGGTCCGGCTGGTCGAGCAGGCGCAGGCGGCCTCGGCGCCCTTCGTCCGCCTCGCCGACCGGCTCGCGGTCCTCTTCGTCCCGCTCACCCTGGCGCTGGCCGGCGGTGCCTGGGCGGTGGCGGGCGACCCCGTCCGTGCGGTCGCGGTCCTGGTCGTCGCGACCCCCTGCCCGTTGCTGCTGGCCGCGCCGATCGCGTACATCTCCGGCCTCTCCCGCGCCACGCGGGCGGGCGTGGTGATCAAGGGCGGCGGGGCGCTCGAGCGGCTCGCCGCCGCCCGGGTCGTCCTGTTCGACAAGACCGGGACGCTGACCCGGGGTCGCCCCCACCTCGTCGACGTGGTCACCGGCCCCGGGGGCCCGGGCGCCGACGACCTGCTGCGGCTCGCCGCGTCGCTGGACCAGATGTCGCCGCACGTCCTCGCCTCCGCCATCGTCACCGCGGCGACCGAGCGCGGGCTGGACCTCGAGCTACCCGAGGAGGTGGCCGAGATCCACGGCTACGGGCTGGGCGGCGAGGTCGCCGGCCGCCGCGTCGCGCTCGGGAAACGCTCCTGGATCGTGCCCGAGCCCGGGCCGGAGTGGGCCCGCCGCGCCCGCCGCCGCGCGGGGCTGGAGGGGGCGCTGAGCGTGTACGCGGCGGTCGACGGCGAGCCCGCCGGCGCGTTCCTGCTCGAGGACGTGATCCGTCCCGACGCCCCGCGGATGGTCCACGGCCTGCGCGAGGCGGGGATCCGGCGCGTCGTACTGGTCACCGGGGACCGGGCCGACACGGCCGCGACCATCGGCCGGATCGTCGGCGTCGACGCCGTGCACGCGGAGTGCGACCCCGCAGACAAGCTCGCCGTGATCGAGGCCGAGCGCGGCGCCGGCGCCACGGTGATGGTCGGCGACGGGGTGAACGACGCTCCGGCGCTGGCCGCCGCCGACGTCGGCGTGGCGCTCGCCGCCCGCGGGGCGACCGCGTCGTCGGAGGCAGCCGACGTCGTGCTGACGGTCGACCGGGTGGACGCGCTCGCCGACGCCATCCTGATCGCCCAGCGCTCGCGCCGCATCGCGCGGGAGGCGGTCGGCATCGGCATGGGCCTGTCGCTGGCCGCGATGGTCGTGGCCGCCGCCGGCCTGCTGGCGCCGGCGGCGGGCGCGGTCCTCCAGGAGGGCATCGACCTGCTGGCGATCGCCCTGGCGCTGCGGGCCGTGCTGCCCGGACGCTCGCACACCGTGACGCTGTCGCCCGCCGACGCGGCCATCGGGCGCGAGCTGCGCGCCGAGCACGAGGCCTCCCTCGCGGTGGTGGAGGAGATCCGCACGGTCGCCGACGCGCTCAGCACGCGGGACGCGGACCTGGCGCCGGCCCGCCGCCTGCTGGTCCGGCTCCGGGACGACCTGCTGGCCCACGAGCGGGCCGACGAGGAGAGCCTGGTGCCGCTGGTGGCCCGGGCGCTGGGCCCGTCGGCGACCTATGCGCTGAGCCGGACCCACGCCGAGATCGAGCACCAGGTCGGTCGCCTCGGGCGGCTGCTCGACGACATCGGGACGAACGCCGCCCAGCCGGAGGACGTGGTGGAGCTGCGCCGGCTCCTCTACGGGCTCTACGGCGTGCTGCGCCTCCACAACGCGCAGGAGGAGGAGACCGCCTTCAGCCTGCTGCCGGACTCCCCCGCCGCCGGGCGAGGCTGAAGGGGCCGGGAGACGACCGTGCCCCGGACGCCAGGCGTCCGGGGCACGGTGTGTCCGCCGCGTGCGGCGGGAGCTCGATCAGAGCGGGCGAACGTTCTCCGCCTGCGGGCCCTTCGGGCCCTGGGTGACGTCGAACTCGACCTTCTGGTTCTCGTCCAGCGACTTGTAGCCGGACGACTGGATGGCGGAGTAGTGGACGAACACGTCCGCGCCGCCGTCCTCCTGAGCGATGAAGCCGAAGCCCTTCTCGGCGTTGAACCACTTCACGGTTCCCTGAGCCATGATCTTTGTCCTCAATCTCGTCGGCGCGGACACTTTGCCCACAGCCAGCCGGAGACACCCAGTGACGTCCGATGTCCAGCGAAACCGAAACCAAGAACTTCAAGAGATGCGCCGCCATCCTGGCGGCCAGGAGCCGGAGCCCCGTCCAACGACGTCAACGGTACCACCCGGGAGCGGGGTGACGGGGATCGCTGCCCACCGATTCCGCGGAGTGTCGCCACCGCGGGCCCGGGCCCCGCTCAGCCGATCCCGACCAGGACCACCAGGCCGTTCACTAGCAGCCCGGCGACCAGCCCGATGCCGACGTTCCCGGTGCGGCGCACCACGACGAACGCGGCGGCCACGGCGAGCACGGCGCCGACCTGCGGGACGGAGGGAGACCCGTGCACGAGCAGTACGCCGGAGGCGACCATGCCGGCGAGCACGGCCGGCGTGACGAGGGCGCTGAGGGCGGCGAGCCGGTCGGAGTCGGCCAGCCGGCCGCCGGCCACCGTCATCCACACGCGGAGCAGGTAGGTGGCCGCCGCGGCCAGCGCGAAGGTGAGCAGGACGGTCATCGGGTCCGCCTCCCCTGCGCACCGGTCCCGCGGGCCGACCGCCGGGCGATGAGGAGCCCGCAGCCGACGCCGAGGACCACCGCCACCGGCAGCGTCGCCGGGCCGAGCCAGCCGGCGCACAGCGGGATGCCGAGCGCGGCGACCACGGCGGCGCCGCGGGCCGGTGCCCCGTCCAGGCTGCGGGCCAGCATGCCGGCGAAGACCAGCGGTGCGGCCAGGTGCAGCCCGAGCTCGGGCGGCAGCGCGGCGCCGACCCGGTAGGCGATCGCCTGGCTGACGAGGAAGGCTCCGGCGAGCATCGCGGTGACGGCCACGTAGTAGCGCTGGCGCCAGCGCAGGTCGCCGCCCCCGGCGAAGCGCTGCTCGCTGAGCAGGAAGTTCTGGTCGACCAGCGGGAAGGCCAGCAGCAGCCGGCTCGGCAGCGGGGCGCCGGCGAACCAGCGCGCCACGCCCGAGCCGTAGTAGACGAAGCGCAGGTTGATCAGGACGGTGATCACGACGGCGGCGACGATGCCCTCGCCACGGCCGATCGACTCGATCACGGCGAGCTGCGCGGCACCGGCGAGCAGGGCCGCGGCGCCGAACATCGCCTCCGCGAACGAGAGCCCGTTGGCGACGCCGGCGGTGCCGAGCGCGAGCCCGAACGGGATCAGCGCGATGCTGAACGGGAGGGCGTCCTTGATCCCCTGGCGGACCGCGCCGGCGGGGGCGGCGAGCGGCGTGGCCGCGTCGGCCTCGGCCAGGGCGAGGGTGGTCATGGCGCACCGACCAGGGCGGCGCGCCGGAAGGTCTCCTGGCGGATCCAGCGCCGGTAGACGGGTTCGCCCATCGCCGCGGCGACGACGTCGCTCTGGCTGGCGTGGCCGGCGAGGGCCGCGCGCTTGCGGTCGAGCTCGTCGGCGGTCAGGTCGAGCACGGCGGCGATCTCGTCCTCGGGGACCCCGGTGGGCTCCTCGGTCATCCAGATCCCCAGCTCGTCGTGGAGGGTGCGCCACTCGTCGAGCCAGGCATCGGTCTTGGCGGCCTGCCAGAGCTCTCCGCTCCCCCAGGCGCGCCACGCCTCGGCCGCGAGGCGCCCGGCGATCACGTGGTCGTCGTGGCCGGTGATCCCGTCGGGACCGAACGTGACGACCACGTCCGGCCGCACCTCGTGGGCGATCCCGACCAGCCGGTCCAGGACCCCGACGGCGGGCACGTCCGCGAGCCCGCCGTCGGGGTGTCCGAGGAACCGGATGTCGGTGACCCCGATGGCCGCCATCGCCGCTCCGAGCTCGGCGCGCCGCAGCGCCCGACGCTCCGCGACGCCGCGCGGGTCGTCCTCCCCGAAGCCCGCCTCACCGTCGGTGAGCGCGACGACGGTGACCCGGCCGCCGGCCCGCAGCGTGCGCTGCATCAGGCCGGCCGACAGGTACGACTCGTCGTCGGGGTGCGCCCACAGGCCCAGGAGGCTGCGGGGCGGGTCGGAGTGGTGGTGGCGGGTCATCGGATCGCTCCTTCTCGGGCGCGGAGCCCGGCTCAGGCCTCGGAGCGGCCGACGACGACCTGCGTCGGGCCGGTCAGCATGTCGAACACCGCGGAGTACTTGGTGGCCGAGGCGATCAGGGCGTCGATCTGGTCCTGGGAGGCGTCGGCCTGGACGTCGAAGTCGACCTCGATCCGGCTGAAGCCCTTGCGGACGTCGGGGTCCACGCCGAGGACGCCGCGCACGTCGATCTCGCCGGTCACGGTCGAGGTGACGCTGTGCAGCGCGATGCCGCGGGCGGCGGCACCGGTCGCGACGCCGGCGGTGATGCAGGAGGCCAGGGCGTGCAGCACGTACTCCTGCGGGGTCGGGCCGTAGCCGTGGCCCAGCGTCGGGTGGTCGCTGGTGAACCGGAACTCCTCGACGTGCTGCTGGTCGGCGCCGATGCCGTGCCACTCGTGGATGCTCGAGGTGCTCGCGGTGCCGTCGACCCAGGCGTTGCGGGCCGTGAAGCGGAACGCGGCGAGCTCGGCGTTGTCGGTGAACTTGGCGATCGCGCCGAACATCTTCTGGGTGGGGACGCCGTTGGTCTCCCCCGGGCGCTGGGGCCGGGCGCTGGTGTACTGGCTGTCGGTCTCGGTGCTCTGGATGGCGGTCATGGTGTTCTCCTCGTCTGGGGCTCCCCGGTCGGGGTGCCGGTGACCCCAACACTCCTGGAGCGGGCGGTCGCAGCCTTGGAGACGATCTGCAGATCAGGTGGAGGGGCGCTGGAGGAGGCGCGTAGCAAGCGGGGACAGACACGTTCAGAAGACGACCGTCCAGCCCTCGTCACGGATGTCGGCGCCGGTGTAGGAGATGCCCTCCACCTTCAGGCCGGTCGCGTCCAGGAGCGTGAGCGCGCCGCCGCGGTTGCCCAGCGCGACCGGCGGCGCCAGCGCACACGCGAGCGTGGCCCCGGCGGGCACGCTCGTGGCGGGCGCGGCGCAGCGGTTCTGCTGGCGGTCGACGAACTCCCAGCCCGTGAGGTCGATCGGCGCGGGCGACGCGTTGAGCAGCGTCACGACCTCGGCCTCCGGAGCGGGCCCCACCGGGTTGACCAGCGCTCCGACGATGCGCACCCGACGGTCACCCTCGACCGACGGCCCGGGCGGCGTGATGGCGTGCCCGGTGACGTCGTCGGTGTGCCAGGACTGGCTCTGGAACGCCAGGAAGATGGCGACCCAGATCGGTGCCGGACCGGCGAGCCCGATCAGCAGCCCGCCGTCCTGCCAGACGCCGTCGTCGCCGGCGAACCGAGCGGAGTTGCCCTGGTTCATGTGGATGTCGTGCACGCCGTTGCCCGGTTCGAACCCGAAGACCTTGTCCGGCTTGCCGGCCTCGGGACCCCAGCGCTCGCCGAAGGCGAGCATCGTCGCTCCGGGGTCGGCGATCGCGCGCTCCACGAAGTGGTCCAGCCGGTCGGCGAGGTCGTTGTCCGGGCCCTCGACGTCCGGCGGCAGGGCACGCATGTCCGTCGGCGTGAACATGTTGCCGCGGACGAAGTCGAGGCTCGGCGTCCCCGGGCCCCGTCCCAGCGGCGTCCAGCCCTCCTCGGTCGGGAGCGTCTCCAGCAGCGGGTGGCGGAAGTCCTCGATCGCCAGGTAGAGCAGCTCGGACGGCGCCTGCTGGGAGAGCACGTTGACGGCGATCCGGTACTCGACCCCGGCGCTCGTCATGTGGACCTGGTAGTGCGGACTTCCGGACCCTCCCTCGCGGACCTTCGCGACGGGGCGCCCGCGCAGCACGCCGTAGGACTTCAGCGGCACGGCGCACCCCCGGGGTGCGCCCGCGCGCCGGGGGGCAGCGGTCCCCCGGTCGACATCTCGACCATGATCGTGCTCGTCTCGGTCGGCGGCGGTCGGCGGATGGGAGACCGCGTCGGGGGCTGTCACAACGGCAGGTCCCTCGCGGGCCTGTGGCGGTCACGGGGAGCGTCTGCCAATCTACGCCCCGGATCGCGGGGCGGCAGTGCCTCGCGCCCGACGACCGTGGCGATCAGCCCGCGAGCCCCTCGCGCGCCACCCGCGCCAGCCGCACCAGCCCGGCCGACTCGGCCTCCGTCGCCACCACCCGGAGCATCGCGTCCGCCTCGGCGCCGTGGCCCTGGGCGCGGCGCACCCGGGAGAGCCACAGCCGGCTGTCGTTGGCGAAGAGCACCGATCCGCCGTCGGCGTCCCCCTCCAGCGCGGCGCCCAGCTGCTGCTCGGCGACGGTCAGCTCGCCGAGCGTCAGGGAGAGCATGCCGAGGTAGCGGTCCGCCCGCCCGAAGCAGACCTGCCCCGAGCCGGTGGTGATGTTGCTGCCCGCCAGCGGGTCCAGGCGCTCGCGGAGCACGCGGCACGCGTCGCGGTCCCCCGTCCGCACGACCGCCTCCACCAGGAAGACCATCACCGTCGACCACATCGCGTCCCGGGGCAGCTCGAAGCCGCTCTCGCGCAGGTCCGCGAGGACGGTCGCGGCGTCCTCGGGAGCGCCCGTCTCGGCGAGGAGCCAGGCCAGCCCGGGCGTCCACAGCGAGTCGCCGCGGGTGCGGGCCAGCACGGTGCGGATCATCGGCATCAGGATCGCCAGCCGGTCCTGCTCACGCCGGATCAGGAACATCCGCAGCCCGTAGGTGCCGCTGCCGTCCTCGTCCGGCAGTCGGTCGGCGAGGGTGAGGCAGTGCTCGGTGAGGCGCTCGCTCTCCACCAGGTCGCCGCGGTAGAAGGCCTCCATCGCCTCCTGGTTGGCTCGGACCAGCTCCCAGAAGGTCGAGCGGTAGCGCCGCTGGAGCGTGGCCATGGTCGCGACCAGCCGGCGGACCGCACCGAAGTCGCCGCTCAGCGTGCCGAACATGATCCGGTCGTGCAGGGCGTGCAGCGCGATGTCGCCGTCCAGGATGTCGCGCTCCAGCTCGGCCAGCCGCTCGATCATGGGACGCGCCTCCTCCACGCCCCGGTGCAGCACCACGTGGCCGAGGTAGACCCCGAGCACGTTCGCCTCCAGGGTGGGCGACCCCATCTCGGTGGCCAGCCGCAGCGCCCCCGCGAACGCCGCCTCCGCCTCGTCGGGACGGCCCGACATCGCCAGGGCGCGCAGCCGGCCGACGGCCAGGCGCGCCCGCAGGTCGGGCTCGGTCGGGACCTCCTCACCCGCGGCGACCGCCTCGTCCAGCAGGTCCGCGGCCTCCTCGAGGAACTCCAGCGACCGCTCGCCGGCCAGGCCCGGGCGCCAGCGGGCGTCCTCGTAGCGCAGGGCGGCCTCGACCTGCGTCGTCACGTCGTCGGTGTCGCGCGCCAGCAGGATCGCCTCGCCGAAGATCCGGGCGGCCGGCATGTTCCGGCCCGCGCGGTGCTCGGCGTTGCCGGCCGCCAGCGCGAGGTCGGCCTGCGTGCGGGGGTCGGCGTCGACGGCCAGCACCCGCGCCTGGCGCAGCAGGTCGGCCGCCTCGGGGAAGGAGAGCCGCTCGCACGCGGCCTCGGCCGCGCGCATCAGCCGCTCGACCGCGACCGGGCGCAGCGCCGGATCGGACCGGGCCGCCTCCGCGGTGTGGTAGGCCAGCTCGGGGAGCCGCAGCGGGTCGGCGCCGAAGACCCGGGCCAGCGCCTCGGCGATCCGGCGGTGCATCCGGGCGCGCCGGGCCGAGCTGAGCTGGTCGCGCAGGCTGGAGCGGACCAGCGCGTGGGTGAAGCGGAACCGCTCGACTCCGATGTCCTCCAGCAGCCGTGCCGCGGTCGCGGCCTCCAGCTCGTCGAGGAGGTCGAGCTCGTCGCGGCCGTGGGCGGCGGCGGCCACGGAGAGCTCGAACTCCAGCCCCAGGACCGACATCATCCGCAGCGTGTCCTGCACCTCGGTGGGCAGGGTGTTGAGGCGGCGGCGGACCGCGACCTCGATCTGGGCGGAGCCGGAGACCGGGTCGACCGCGTGCAGGAAGAGCGGGTTGCCGGCCGTCTGCCGCATCACCTCCGCCATGTCCAGGCTGTCGTCGCCGACGAGCTGCGCGGCGTCGGCCTCGTCCAGCCCGGCGAGGTGCAGCAGCGCGGTCCGGGGCCGGCCCTGCGCGGTCGCCATCAGGTCGGCGACCCGCTCGCTGGCGTCGGGGGCGGTGTCGCGCGCGGTCAGGATCATCGTCACGCGGGCGTGCCCGTGCCGATGCTGCAGGTGCGCCAGCAGCTGCAGCGTGGACTCCGAGGCCCAGTGCACGTCGTCGACGACGATCACCAGCGGGCGCACCTCGGCGCAGCGCGCCAGCCAGCCGGCGAGCGCCTCGAAGAGCTGGAACCGGCGGCCCTCGTCGTCCACGTGCGCGGTCGCGCCACCGGTGCCGCGCGGTCCCGGTCCGCCCAGGGACGGGAGCAGGTGGGCGACCTGGTCGGGCAGCGACGGCAGGTGGGCGGCGTCAGCGCCCGCGGCGTCGCCGACCAGCTGCGTCAGCACCTCCACGAACGGCTGGTACGGCACCCGCAGGTCCTCGCTGTTGCGGCCGAAGACCACACGGTGGCCGCGCGCGTGGGCACCGGCGGCGAGCTGGGCGGCAAGTCGGCTCTTGCCCATGCCGGGCTCCCCCAGGATCCACACCCACCCGATCGGGGCGTCGGGGTCCGGGTCGTCGACGATCGCCGCGCCCCGCACCAGCTCCTCGCGCCGGCCGCAGAACGGCCGACGGCCGTCCATCCGCAGCTCGTCGGGCAGGGCGGTCGGCGGGTGGGCGTGGTCCTCCCGCGCCCGCGCCGCGACGGGCTGGGCCGCCGGCGGGACCCGCGAGGGCTCCGCGGACGGGGCGGCGGGCACCGGCTCGGCGACCTCGATCGGCGCGACGAACCGGTAGCCGCGGCCGTGCACGGTCTTGATCGCCCACTGCCGCACGCCGTCGTCGTCGACCGCCCGCCGGGCCTGCTTGATCCGGGTGGTCAGCGCGGACTCGGAGACGAACTTGTTGCCCCAGACGTTCTCGAGCAGCTCGTCCTTGGTGACCAGGCGGTCGCCCTGCTCGACCAGGTACTGCAGGACGCCGAAGACCTGCGGCTCGACCTCCCGGATGCCGTCCGGGCCCGACACCTCGACCGTGTCGGAGTCGAGGACGAAATCACCGAACCCGTACCGCGGCACGGCGGGCTTACCGGACGAACTCGTCGACCTGGATGATCGTGTCGGCGGGCAGCCCCAGGTCGGCGGCGTGGCGGCGCAGCACCTCGACGTTGTCGGCCTCGTAGAGGCAGTAGGTCTTCTTCTTGTCCGCGGACAGGAACGAGGTGAGCCACTTGATCTCACGCTCGAGGTTGTACTCGTCGATCAGACGAACGGTCTCCTCGTCGAGGTCGAGTCCCTCGGCGAACTCGCGCTCGACCATGAATACCGGCATGTCAAGCCTCCTGGGTCGCTGCGCCCCACCACAACCACACCAGTGTGACACAGACAACGTGACGTGGCACCAGAGTTCTGGTCCAGCGCTCTCCGCAGGTCAGGGGATCGGGAACGGTCAGGCGGGCTTCTCCGCGACGACGTACTCCTGGTCGTTGCAGAAGCGGTAGATGCCGGAGTCGTCGACGAGCTCGTCGAGGACGGCCATCACCTGCGGGCGCAGGGCGTCGGGCCCGACCGCGCGCAGCGCGGGCTGCGCCGGGCCGAGGGTGGCCATCGCGCGCCAGGCGGTGTCCGCGTCGGGCCACTCCACCATCGACAGGCGCGAGCCGCGCTCGACGACCTCGAACCCGGTCGCCTCCAGCATCCCCTCGGCCACGCCCTCGCGGGCGATGTTGTTGGTGCGCCGCATCCCCTGCTGGTGGGTCTGCGGCGAGTTGGCGGAGAAGACCTTGAAGACCGGGCGCAGGTCCAGCCGCCCACGACCCCAGAAGCTGATGGCGATCCGACCACCGGGCCGGAGCACCCGCTGGGCCTCGGCCAGCGCCGCCTCGCAGTCGCCCCAGATGCCGTTGATCGAGGTCACCGCGTCGAAGCTGGCGTCCGCCCACGGCAGCGCGAACATGTCGCCGTGGCGCACGTCGGACCGCGGCGACCGGGCCCGCGCGATCCGCACCAGCGACTCGGCGGCGTCGATCCCGGCGGTCTCGGCGCCGGCGGCCTCGGCGAACCGGATCGCCAGGCCCGAGCCGCAGGCGATGTCGAGCAGCCGGGTGCCGTCGGACACGTCGAGCCGGTCCATGGCCCTGAGCAGGACGTTGACGGCGTAGTGCTCGAACAGGCAGGCCCAGTCGACGGCGCCGCTGCCCCAGGCCTCGCCGGCCTTGCGCCAGTCGTGCCCCTGCGGGGTGGAGGCGCCCGGGGAGCGGGCGGGGTTCTGGTCGTGGGTGGTGTGGGTCGTGGTGGACATGGCTCCACGGTGCGCCCGCGACCGCCCGCGGGTCTTGGAGGAGAGATGGAGATCGGGCTCCACGGCTTCTCCATGTCTCCTCCAAGTTCGGCGGGTGCCTCCTCGGCCACGGTGGTGTCACCGATCGGGCCACCACCGAGGTGGCCCACCACCACACAGGAAGAGAAGTCAGATGACCGCCACCCAGGACCCCACCAAGCCCGTCGACAACGGCGTGGACGTCGACGCCCTGCTCGGGGCCCGCGACGTCCTCACCAACGCTCGCGAGGCCGCCGCCTTCACCTTCACCGCGACCAACCGGTGGATCAACGGCACCCACAGCCGCTCCAGCGTCAAGGAGTTCTTCGGCCTCGGCGCCGAGCAGAGCCACCGCGCCGAGTACTCCGTCGACATCGACCACCCCGAGGTCTTCGCCTCCCCCGACAACGGTCCCTCCCCCGTCGAGCTGGTCCTCATGGGCCTGGCCGGCTGCCTCACCGCCGGCGTCGCCTCGGTCGCCACGAACCGCGGCATCCAGCTGCGCTCGGTCGCCGCGACCGTGCAGGGCGAGATGGACCTCGCCGGCATCCTCGGCATCGACCCCGACGTGCGCAACGGCTTCAGCAAGATCACCGTGCGCTACGAGATCGACGCCGACGCCTCCCGCGAGGAGCTGCAGGCCGTGCTCGCCCAGTCCCAGAAGCGGTCCGCCGTCTTCGACGTCGTCACCAACCCGACCGCCGTCTCGGTGGAGCTCGCCTGAGCCGGCCGGCCGGGTGAGAGACAGCAGACCCTTCAGCAGAGAGGAGTGAGTCCCATGGCACACGCAGGAGCGGGCAGCACCCGCAGGACCGACGTCGTCGTGATCGGCGGCGGGCAGGCCGGACTGGCGATGAGCCGGTGCCTGACCGACGCCGGCGTCGACCACGTCGTCCTGGAGCGCGGGCAGACCGCGAACTCCTGGCGCACCGAGCGGTGGGACTCACTCCGGCTGCTCTCCCCCAACTGGCTGACCCGGCTGCCCGGCTGGGGCTACGCCGGCGACGACCCCGACGGCTTCATGACGGCGGCCGAGGTGGTCGCCCACCTCGACGCCTACCGGGCCTCGTTCGGCGCCCCCGTCGAGGACGGGACCACCGTCGAGCGGGTCGCGCCCTGCTCCGACGGGTACGTCGTCGACACCGACCGCGGCTCCTGGCGGGCCCGGGCGGTGGTGATGGCCACCGGCGCGTGCAGCGACCCGCACAAGCCCGCGTTCGCCGCGGACCTGCCCGGCCACCTGCAGCAGCTCGCCCCGACCGAGTACCGCAACCCGGCGCAGGTCGCCGACGGCCGCGTCCTCGTGGTCGGCGGCTCCGCCTCCGGCCTCCAGATCGCCGACGAGCTGGCCCGGGCCGGGCGCGAGGTGACGCTGTCGACCGGCGAGCACGTCCGCCTGCCCCGCACCTACCGCGGGATGGACATCCACTGGTGGATGTCCACCCTCGGCATCCTCGACGAGCGGTACGACGAGGTCGAGGACCTCGGCCGGGCCCGTCGGCTCCCGTCGCTCCAGCTCGTCGGCAGCCCCGAGCGCCGCACCCTCGACCTCAACAGCCTCGGTGGCCGCGGCGTCGAGGTGGTCGGCCGGCTGGCCGGGCTCCACGCCGGCCGCGCGCAGTTCTCGGGATCCCTGGCCAACGTGTGCATGCTGGCCGACCTCAAGCAGCGCCGCCTGCTGGACCGGATCGACGAGTTCGCGCAGGAGCACGGGCTCGACGCCGAGCTCAGCGACCCGGTCCGCCCCGCCGCGACCGCCGTCGACGGCACCCGGCTCGACGCCGACCTGTCCGGCTACGGCGCGGTCGTGTGGGCCACCGGCTTCCGCCCCCGCTACCCCTGGCTCGACCCCGAGCGCCTCGCCCCCGCCGTGCTCGACGGCTCGGGCCGGCTGCGCCACGACGGCGGCGTCGTCGACGCCCCCGGCCTCTACGTGCTGGGGCTGCCGTTCCTGCGCCGCCGCAGCTCCAGCTTCCTCGACGGCGTCGGTCGCGACGCGATCGACCTCGCGGGGCACCTCGTCGGCCACCTCGAGCGGAGCTCAGCCGCGATCGGCTGAGCCCCGTCCCGCGCCCCTCCCCTCGGTGGCTCCCCAGCCTCCTAGGGGAGGTCCAGCGCGTCGACGTCGAGGGCGTCGGTGGTCAGCCCCACCGCCGTCCCGTCGAACGTCGTCGACCAGGCGCCGTCGGCGTACCGCACGACGTCCTCGTCCTCGACGGTGCCGAGCCCGGGGACCGCGACCGTCGTCGTGCTGAACGACAGCGCCAGGTGGTCCTCGTCGGTCACGTCGAGGCCGTCGATGTCCGCGGACCTGGCCAGGCCCTCGGCGGTGGCGTCCCAGACCCGCGTGAACCCGGTGCCGTCCCAGCGGTAGACGTCGGCGTCGTCGGGCGTGCCCGACACGCCGGGCACCCGCACGTTGCCGATGGTGGAGAAGTACAGCTCGTCCCCGACCGCGCTGAGGGCGTCGAGGTCGAGGCCCGAGAGCATGAGTCCCTGGGCGGTGCCGTCGAACCAGACCGCCCAGCCCGTCCCGTCGTGGAGCAGCACGTCCTCGTCCTGGACCGTGCCGAGGCCCGGCACCTTGGTGTTCGTCGCGAAGGAGACGAGGAACCGGTCGGCGTCCAGCCGGGAGAACCCGTCGGTGTTCGCCTTGGAGGGCAGCGACCACGGCGCGGCCGAGGCGTCCACCGTCCGCGCGAACGCGACGCCGTCCCAGCTCAGCACGTCGGCGTCGTCCGCCGAGCCGGACAGGCCGGGCGGGTCCGCGACGCCCGTGGTGGACAGCTCGAGCTCGACGTCCGGCGGCGGGGGTGGCGGGGGCGCGGTCACGCTCAGCGTCACCGACACCGAGTGCGTGACGCCGTCGGCCACCACGTCCACCACCACCGGGTGGTCACCCGGCACCGTGTCCACGCTCGTCGTCACCGTCACCGTGCTCACCCCGTCCGCACCCGGCACCGTCGCCGGCACCGCCTCCGCGGTCGTCCCGCCCGGCGCGGCCACCGACACCGCCGCGTCACCCGGCGTCCCCGACGTCGGCACCAGCGTCACGTCGAACGACACCACCTCGCCGGCCACCACCGACACCGGGTCCGGCGCCGCGGAGACCGAGAAGTCCGGCGGGGGCGCGGTCACGCTCAGCGTCACCGACACCGAGTGCGTGACGCCGTCGGCCACCACGTCCACCACCACCGGGTGGTCACCCGGCACCGTGTCGACGCTCGTCGTCACCGTCACCGTGCTCACCCCGTCCGCACCCGGCACCGTCGCCGGCACCGCCTCCGCGGTCGTCCCGCCCGGCGCGGCCACCGACACCGCCGCGTCACCCGGCGTCCCCGACGTCGGCACCAGCGTCACGTCGAACGACACCGCCTCGCCGGCCACCACCGACACCGGGTCCGGCGCCGCGGAGACCGAGAAGTCCGGCGGGGGCGCGGTGGTGGCGGTCGCGAGGTCGTAGGTCGCCAACGCGTCCACGCGGCCGTAGCCGCTGACGCTGTCGGGGCCCGGGTCGCCGAGGTCGACCGCCCCCAGCGTCACGGCCTCGCGCTGCTCGGCGGGGGTGAGTCCCGGCTGCGCCGCGAGGGCCAGCGCGAGGACGCCCGCGACCTGCGGCGCGGCGATCGAGGTGCCCGAGAGCACCTGGTAGAGGCCGTAGCGCTCGGTGGTCAGGACGTCGCTCCCCGGCGCGACAAGGTCGGGGAAGGCACCGCTGCGGCCACCGCAGGTCGAGGGGCCGCGGCTGCTGCTGGCCAGCACGGTGTCGGTCGAGCCCAGCGCGCCGACCGCGAGCGACTCCGGGTAGTTCGCCGGGCTCGCCCCGGTGTCGGCACCCGATCCGTAGTTGCCCGCGGCGAAGACCGGGAGGATCCCCGCCGCCTCCAGCGCCTGGACGTCGGGCTGGAAGCTCAGGTCGCAGCCGGGACCGGCCCCGATCGACCACGACCCGTTGACGACCTGGGGCGCGTCGGCGGTCGCCGGGTCGCCGTCCGGGTCGAGCAGCCACTGGAACGCCTCGTGGACCGCGGCGGCGCTGGACGTGCCGCGGTCGTCGAAGACCCGCGCCGCGATCCACTGCGCCTCCGGCGCGACGCCGATGGACGATCCCGATGCGTCGCCGCCGACGGCCGCACCGAGGACGCCCGTCCCGTGGCCGGTCAGGTCGATCGGGGCGTCGGGGTGCTCGCCGTACGGGTCGAACCAGCTGTTGGTGCCCCCGCGCCACGTCGACGAGAGGTCGGGGTGGCTGACGTCGGCGCCGCTGTCCAGGGTCGCGACCACGACGCCGGCGCCGGTGTCGGCGTGGTCCTCCCACACGGGCGGAACGTTGGCGGAGGTCAGGTGGGGCTCGACGGTGGACACCGCCGGGACGAGGTCGATCTCGTCGCTCACCACGGACCTGACGTCGGCTCGACCCGCCAGGGACGCGGCGACGTCCGGGGTGGTGGTCACGGCCACCGCGTCCACGATCCAGAGCGGCCTCACCTCGCCCACCCGGTTGCGCGAGGCCAGCGTGCCCAGCCGCGTGGCGATCGACCTCTGCCCCTGCTCGGCCGCGGCCTTGAGCACGGCGACCAGGGAGCGCAGCCGCGCCCTCCGGGACGTGCCGGTGACGTCCCGGAGGTCGGCCTGGTGGTCCATCGTGACCAGCACGGTGACCAGGTCGGGCGCGGCGGCGGACACAGCGGTGGGGACGGTGGCGGTTCCGGCGGCGGTCGCCGCCGGGGCGCCGCCTGAGGCGAAGGCACAGGCGAGCGCGAGCGTGAGCGAGCCGATCAGGGCGCGCAGCAGCGCGCCGTGGGTCCGTGGAGCAGTCATCAGCCTTCCCTCCGTACGCCGACAGGTACACGTGGCCGGATCGCGGCGGCCTCGCCCGGGGTCCGGCGTCGCAGCGCCGTCCGGATCGCCGTCAGCCCGAGCGCGGCCGAGGCCGCCAGCGCGAGCAGGGCGGCGAGGATGGTGGCCGCCACCTCCCACGGGCCCGCCGGAGGCGCGGCGCGGTCGGCGACGGTCCAGCCGACCTGGGCGACGGCGTCTCCGCCGGCCGCGCGGTGCACGCTGACCCAGGCCTGCCAGTCGCCCGAGGTCGGGGCGCCGGTCGCGCCCTCGAAGTGGCGGCGCTCGACCTGCTGCAGGGGCACCGGGACCTGCGCGGTGCCGTCGGTGAGCAGCACGTCGGCTCCCGTCACCCTCCCGGGCTGCGGTCGGGTCACCGGGCTCGCCCGGACCACCAGCCTGACCTGGTCCTCCCCGGCCGGCACCGCCTCGAAGGTGATGAACAGGCCGTCCACGGTGATGCCGTCGCCGGCCCCGGCCGCCCCGGGCACGCCCTCGGTGGTGCGTGCGGTGGCGATCGTGGTCATCACCGCGGCGAGGACCACCGCCACCGTCAGCACCACCATCTCGGTGAGCACGATGCGGGGGAAGCGGGCCGCGGCCGGCGCGCGTGGGAGCCACCGGTCCGCTCCGACGAGCGGCAGCCGGCGTCCGACGGTGAGGGTGGCGAGCAGCGCCGTCCCGAGCGCGGCCGCGAGGACGAGCGCCTTGCCGGCGAGCGCCAGGCCGTACCAGCCCGAGACCAGGGCGGCGGGGTCGGGCACGTTGCGGCCCGCGAGGTACAGGCCGGAGGCGAGGAGGAAGGTCGCCGCCGCGGCCGCCACCGGCCCGAACGCCCGCCAGACCGTGCGCAGCAGCGGCCGACGGCTGCCGGGCTCCCGGACCATCGTGGGCAGCAGGCACGCGGCGAGCACGACCAGCGTCCCGAACCAGACGCCGGACGCGACGACGTGGACCGCGGTCGCGACGACGGCGACCGCCGACTCGCGCGGCAGTGCCGCCGCGTGGCCGGACGCCGCGTCGGCGCCGGCGGCCAGCAGCAGCGCGAGGCCGGCGGTGGCCTCGCGCCGCCGCGTCGGGCCTCGACGGGCGATCCCGGCGAACGCGGCCGCGGCCAGCAGCAGCGCGACCAGACCGGCCGCCCACCACTGCGCCCAGCGCTGCGAGTCGACCGCGTCCAGGGCGTCGGGCCTGGTGGCGGCGGTCGCGACCAGGGCGACCAGGGCGGCGAGCATGCCGATCCGCGCGGCCTGCCAGGGCGCCTCGGGCGCCACCGCGGTCCCGCGGGCCAGGAGCCGGGGCGCGACGACGGCCCCGATTGCGACGACCAGGGCCAGCAGCTGGAGCCAGCGCCCGGCGACGTCGGGCGCCCGCGGCGTGGCCGCACCGGCCGCGGTCCCGTCGGGGCGGACGCCGGCGCCGAAGGTCATCGTGCCGGCGCTGATGTGCCCGTCGGTCGCGGAGGTGATGGTCCAGGTGAGCACCAGGATGCCGCGGCTCAGCGGCGCCGTGCGGAGCGTGACGAAGGCGGACCGGCCGGCGGACGGGTCGGCCCGCACCCGCACGGGCGTGCCCGCGTCGGTGCGCAGCACGAGGTGGGCCGTGGCGATGTCGACGGGCTCGTCGAACCAGAGGCTGAGCTCGGTGCGTCCCACCTCCACCACACCGCCGTCGGACGGGTCGGAGCGGATCAGCTCGCTGTGCGCGCCGGCCGGCGGGGCGACGACGAGCCCCAGCAGCGCGAGGCCGAGGAGCACCGCGGCCGCTCCTGCGAGGAGCGGCCGCCGCGTCCCCGTCCGGTTCACCCCTGGACCTCCACGTGCTCGAGCCGGGAGTCGCCGATGACGAGGGTGACCTCGGAGCCGGCGTGCAGCGCGTCGTGCGCGTTGGCCAGCAGGAAGAAGTACGTGCCGCCGAGGTCGAGCTCGCGCTGGTGGTGCGGCGGCGAGGCCATCCGCAGGGTCTCCCCGGTGCTCTCGGCGACCAGCACCGGGAGCCGGTCGTCGTCGTGCAGCACGGAGTACGCCTTCTCCGGGTCCACGACCTGCATCCGCAGCTCCACCAGTCCGCCGGCGGCGGTGACGGCGACGAGGTTGACGTCGACGCCCTCCGCCGCCGCCAGCTCGGCCCGGCTCAGGGCGGTCGTGCCGTCCCGGACGTCGGCGGGGTGCCGCGCGTGGTTCCAGGTGAGCAAGGCGGCGACGGCCACCACCAGCGCCAGGCCGACGGCGACCCGCCGCCGGCGTCGCTGCTCCGGGGACGGGGAGCTCGCGACGCCGACGGGGGCGCCTCCGACCGTCCCGGCGCCGGTGGTGCTGGAGGCCGGAACGCTCATGACGGGACCCTTCTCACGGGACATCGAAGGCGTCCACGTCGAGCCCGCCGGAGGTCATTCCGTGAGCCGTGCCGTCGAAGTAGGTCAGCCAGGTCCCGGCGTTGCGGAACACCACGTCCTCGTCCTGCACCGCGCCGAAGCCGGCGACCGTGGTGCTGGTGTTGGAGAAGGAGAGGTAGAAGTGCGTCGCGTCGACCCGGTCGTAGCCGTCGACGTTGGCACCGCCCGGGATGCCGTTCGCGGTGGCGTCGAACACCCGCGCGTACGACGTCCCGTTCCAGCTGTAGATGTCGGAGTTGTCGGCCGCTCCCCCGACGCCCGGCGGGTTGGTGTTGCCGGTGGTCGAGAGGTACATCGTGGCGCCGTCGACGCTCAGCGCGTCGATGTCGAGCGCGCCCGCCCCGCCCAGCCCGTGGGTCGACCCGTCGAAGTACATCGACCAGCCGCCGCCGTCCCAGAGGACCACGTCCTCGTCCGCCACCGTGCCGACGCCCGGGACGTTGGTGGTGAAGTTGGAGAAGGAGACGTAGAACTGCGTCGCGTCGATCCGGCTGAAGGCGTCCACGTTGGCGCCGCCGGGGATGCCGTACGGCGCCGCCGTCACGTCGACCGACCTGCTGTGCGCGGTCCCGCTCCAGCTGTAGACGTCGGAGTTGTCGGGCGTCCCGGTCACTCCCGGCGGGTTGGTGTTGCCGGAGGTGGAGTAGAACAGCGGCCCGCGCACCTGCAGCGTCGTGGTCCCGACGGTGCTCCAGTTGCCCGCCTCGTCACGGACCCGGACGTGCAGCGCGTAGTCGCCGTCGCCGAGGCCGTCGACCGGGACCGTCGCGGTCGCCGTGTAGGTCGGCCCGGCCCCGCTGACCGTCATCGCCGCGCCGTTGCCGACGCCGGGGTCGGCGCCCTGCCACCACTCCGCCCGGACGATGGCGCTGCTGGCCGGCGCCGGGTCGGTGGCGTCCGCGGTGAGCGTCACCGACGCCGCGCCGAGGGTCGGGTTCGGCATCGCGGTGACCGCCGAGACCGTCGGCCGCGTCTTGTCGACCACCAGCGTCGTGGTCGCCGTCGGGCCCCAGTTGCCGGCCGCGTCCCTGGCGTGGACGTAGATGGTGTGCTCGCCGTTCGACATCGCCGCGACGGTGGCGAGCGGGATGTCGGCGTACCCGCCCTCGGTGGTGTCGTTGAAGACCCCGTCGCTCGAGGTGAGCCCGATGCCGGAGCCGTCCGCGCCGACGGTGTCGATGAACGCCTCGGCGGCGGTGACCGGGCTGTTGACGCTGCCGGAGATCGGGTCCGTCATGGTCGTCGCGATCACCCTGACGGCCGGCACCGAGGAGCTGTAGGCGCGGGTGCCGTTGTTCGGCGACGGTGCGGCGGAGACCCCCGAGGTGAGCGGTCCGCTCTCGTCGACGGTCAGGTTGACGGTGACCACCTCGCCCCAGTTGCCCTCGCCGTCCTGAGCGTGGATCGAGACGACGTGCGCGCCCTCGTTGAGGCCGTCGAGCGTGGCCGGCGGGATCGTCGCGTCGAGGCTGGCGACGGGCGCGGACGGGTTGACGTCCATCGAGTTGCCCGAGCCGTCGGGACCGACGTCGTCGATGAAGTACTCGGCGGCGGCGATCACGGAGTTGCCCGACTCGCTGTCGTCGGCGGTCGCGGAGACGTCCACGCCGCTGCTGCTGGCGCCGTTCACCAGGTTGGGCGTCAGCAGCGGGCCGGACGTGGTCGGGCCACCCTGGTCGGCGCCGGTCACCAGGACCGAGGTGAACGGTCCCCAGTTGCCGGCCGAGTCCTGGCCGCGCAGGTAGTAGACGTGCTCGCCGGGCGGCACGCTGACCGCCGCGGTGACGTCCACCGACGGGGTACCGAACGTGCCGGTCAGGGCGGTGCCGGTCCCGGTGACGTCGTCGACGTAGTACTCGGCGGCGTCGACGTTCGAGCCACCGTGGCCTGCGCCGTCGTTCACCGTCGCGGACAGCGTGCCGCCGGCGACCGTCGATCCGCTCACCACCGGACCGACCTCGTCCGTCGCCGGCGGGTCGCCCGCCACGGGGATCTCGGCGAGCATGCCGCCGGTGCCGCCGGCGTTCGTGTTGTGCAGCCCGAGGCCCGCGTCGTAGACGAGCAGCTCGGTGTCGACCGACCGCGCGGCCGGCACGTCGACGAGCGCGTCGAGCGTCTGGCCGGGGCCGATCGTCTCGGCGACGTAGTGGCGGGCGTCGGTCAGCGGCGCGCCGTCGAGCGCGATCACCGTCTCCTCGGCACCCAGCACGCCCATCGAGTGGTAGCCGACGCCGGCGTTGACGAACCGGATCAGCTGCGTGGTGTCCGCGGTCGCGGCGACCGGCACGGTCTCCGGGTACGCGCGGCCGTTGACCGTGAAGTAGCGCGGAGCGAAGTTGCGCATGTCGAAGCCGGCCGGGTTCGCGGCGTTGCTGAGCGCCGGGTCGATCTCGCCGAGCAGCAGCACCTCGTCGTCGTCGTACGCAGTCGCCGCGTCGTCGTAGGCCTGGCCGGCGGTGGCGGGGAGCACCACGAGCGCGCCGTACAGGCCCATCGCGGGCTGGTGCTGCGCGTTGGGCAGCGGCGCGGCCTCGTAGAGGAAGGTGCCGGGCTCGCTCGCGGTGAACGTGTAGGTCTGCTGCTCGCCGTCGCCGATGCCGGTGAGGTCCGGCACCATCGGCTGACCCTGGATGAACAGGCCGGACTGCTCCCCGATCCCGTTGTGCAGCGTGATGTTGACCTCGTCGCCGGCGTCCACGGTGAGCGTCGGGCCGCCGGGGAGGAACGGGTCCGCCGGGGTGGCGGTCTCCTGGTAGGCCCAGGCCGTGACCGACTGCCCGCCGGGCATCGTCGCCGACCCCGCGACGGCGTAGAGGTCGAAGTTCTGCGTCGCCGCCTGCGCCGGCGGCGCCGTGACCAGGCTCAGCCCGGCCACGACGAGCGTCGCGGCGCCGAGGAGCGCGAGCCGCGCCTTGATGAGGCCTCGTGATGTCGTCATCGTGCTGCCCTCTCTCAGCAGTCGTTCGGCTCGGGCGGATCGATCCGCATGTACGTGATCGGGCCGGTCATCGTGGCGCCCCAGGAGGTGATCTGATACAGCGCGTGGTTGTGCGAGATGATGTAGTACTCACCGCACTGGTTCAGTGACGCGGTCCCGGGTGGCAGGGTCTCCCGGGTGCCCAGGTAGGGACTGCCGCTGTAGAACGTCCCGATCACCGAGTTCGCCAGGCTGGGGATCTCGACCGGCACCGGGTTGTCCGGGCTGTAGTCCTCCGCGTCGTACCACTTGAACAGCACGTCCCAGGTCTGGCCGGGCCCGATGTTGATCGCGAACTTCTCGAAGGAGAGGTCGTCGCCGGCGTCGTTCTCCAGCGGGTGGCCGTCGCGCCCGATCACGGTGCCGTTGTTGCCGTGCGGGTGGAACGGGTAGTCCTCGCTGCCGACGTTGAGGTAGCGCGCCATCCCGGGGAGCGGGTGGCCGCCGGCGTCGTACGAGTGGATCTGCGCGAGCGCGCCGTACGGCTGGGTCGGCAGCCAGGAGGCGCCGTTGTCGGCGATGCTGTCGGGGAAGCCGCGCCCGTTGATGAGCCAGTACCGCGCCTTGTAGTTGTTGACGTTGAAGTTCTTGCCCAGCTCGACCGCGCGGTGCTGGTAGGGGTCGATCTCGGAGAGCAGGACCATGAACTCCTCGCCGGCGGTGAACTCGCTGTCGTCCCGGTTGTAGGCGTGGGTGGCGCCGGCCGCCGGGCGCACGACCAGGGCGCCGAACAGGCCCATCCGCACCTGGGTCTCGGGGTCGGTACCCGACTCGTAGAGGAAGGTGCCGGGGCGTTCGGCGACGAAGCTGTAGGTGATCGTGCCGCCGTCGGCGGCCGCCGGGTCCACGAGCGAGGTGATCCGCCCGCCACCGTTGCGCGCGGCCCGGACGGGCAGCCCGTCGGCGAGCACGTCGCGCTGCCCGGGGAAGTCGATGGACGCGGGCACGGGGAGCGTGTTGTGGAGGATCACGGTGACCGTGTCGCCCTGGTTGACGCAGAGCACCGGCCCGGGGTGCTGGAAGCCGTCGGAGCCGCTGGAGTAGCCCCACATGAAGGCGGTGTTGCCGTCCGGGAGGCTGATGTAGCCGGTCTTGGTGGTGAGGTTGAAGATCGGGTGCGTCGCGTCGCCCGCGACGCCGTCGGTGCAGACCAGGCCGACGCTGTTCGGCGGGGCGGCGGCCGCCGCCTCGCCCGGCCGGGTGAGCGCGGTCGTCAGCGCGAGCACGGCGACGACGAGGAGGACCAGGGCGGTCGGACGGCTCCGGCCGGGGGTGCGGACGGGAGCCGCTGCGTCGCTGTGCGTGGGCGCCGAGCTGGACATGTCACATCCCCCAGTCGTTCGGGTAGGCCTGCGCGCCGATCGCGGTGCTGCCGGCGGGATACACGTGGATCTCGGTGGTCTGGCCCCCGTAGCCGTCCGGCGCGAGGTTGGTCGATCGCGCGTAGCTGCGGTTGTAGAGCAGGTACGTGTCCGGCCCCGTGCCGCCCGAGTGGTCGGGCGCGGTGAACAGGACGTCGTAGCTCTCGCCGGGCCCGATGTTGATCGTCTCGGTGACGTAGGAGGTGTCGGTGCCGTCCCGGCCGCGCATCGGCGTCGCGTCGCGGCCGACGACGGTCAGCGGGATGCCGGTCGTGGTCATCGCCGACTCGCGGAAGCCGAGGTTGGAGAACCGCAGCGCCACCCGCTCCCCCGCCTTGCAGGTGACCAGCGACGAGTTCGGCTGGAACTTCAGCTCGGGGTGCCCGTCCGGCGCGATCAGGTCGCCGTTCGCGTCGGTGACCGGGTTGAACGGGTCGATCGATCCGTTGGGCGCGATCGTGTCCGGGTAGACGCGGCCGTTGAGCAGGGCGAAGTCCGCGCGGTAGTCCGACCACTCGGGCAGCTGGATGTGCGCGTCGGCCCAGTGGGCCTCCGCCCAGACCTCGGAGAGGAACATCGCGTACTCGCGGTCGAACCCGGTCGAGCCGTCGCCGTCGTTGTAGAGGAACCTGGTGAAGCCGCCGATGTTCTGCCCGTCCTGGAGCGGCCGGACGAAGACCAGCCCGGTCATGCCCATGTGCACGTGCTCCACGTCCTCGACGTGGCAGTGGTACATGTACGTGCCCGGGTCGCGGGGCCGGTAGACGTAGGTGAACTCGCGGCCGGCCGGCACCGAGATCGAGCCGCTGGGCTCGCCGTCGAAGAACGGGATCACGTTGCGGAAGCCGTGCCAGTGCAGGGTGTGGGCGTCGAAGAGGTCCGGGCGCAGCTGGAGGCCGAGGTTGGTCAGCGTGACCGTGAAGTCCCGCGGGTTGTCCGGGTCGAACTGCGGCACCCAGAAGAGCGGCGCCGAGTGCTGCGCCTTGTACTTCTGGTTGTTGCGCTGCTGCGCCGTCATCCCGGTCAGGTTGCGGAACCCGAAGATGTAGGTGGTCAGCGGCGCGGGGGCCAGCGAGTCCGGGTGGAACGGCGCGATCGCGGGCGTCGGCGGCAGGTAGATCCAGCCGTCGGTGCCGCCCCAGTACAGGTCCGGGTCCCCCGGCGCCGACCGCGCGGGCTCCGGGTTGAGCCATCCGCCGGCCCAGGCGACCGCGCCGGTCGCCATCGCCGCCCCGCCGGCGAGCTTGAGGAACCTGCGGCGGTCGACCGCGGCCGCTGCGGCGATCGGGCCGGGGCCGCCGCCCGCACCGGGTGTCGAACTGGTCATGGCGTCACTCGCTTCCTTCCGTGTGCCGCGGGTCAGGGGACGTCGAGGGCATCGACGTCGAGAGCGAAGGTGGTCAGCCCGTGGGCGGTGCCGTCGAAGTACGTCGACCAGGTGCCGCCGTCGACCTCGACGACGTCCTCGTCCTGGGTGGTCCCGACCTGTGGCAGCGAGGCGTTGGCCCAGAACGAGAGGTAGAAGTGGCTCGGGTCGACCAGGTCGAGGCCGTCCACGTCCGCGCCGCCCGGGACGCCGTTGGCGCTGGCGTCCCAGACCCGCGCCATCGTGCTGCCGTCCCAGCTGTAGATGTCGGAGTCGTCCGGCGCGCCGCCGACGCCCGCGGGGTTGGTGTTCTGGACCGTGGAGAAGTAGAGGACGCCGCCGACGACGCTCACGGCGTCGACGTCCTGACCGGTCTGCCCGAGCCCGTGGCTGGTGCCGTCGAAGCTCACCGACCACGCGCTGCCGTTCCAGAGGACGACGTCCTCGTCCTGGACCGTGCCCAGCCCCGGCACGTTCGTGTTGCCGGCGAAGGAGGCGTAGAACTGCGTGCCGTCGAGCCAGGAGAAGCCGTCCGTGTCGGCCCCGGCCGGCAGGCCGTACGGCGCCGCGCTCAGGTCGAGCTCGCGGGTGAAGTAGTTGCCGTCCCAGCCGTGGACGTCGGCGTCGTCGGCCGCGCCGCCCACTCCGGGCGGGTTGGCGTTGCCCACCGTGGACAGGTAGAGGTTGATGTCGCCCGGCGGCGGGGGCGGCGGGGGCGGCGGCGCCGCGTCGGAGCTGGCCGCGAACGAGATCGCGTCGAGGTCCAGCCCGCCGGCGGTGAGACCGGCCGCCGTGCCGTCGAAGAACATCGACCACCCGGCGCCGTCCCAAGCCACGACGTCCTCGTCCTGGATCGTGCCGACCCCGGGGAGCGTCGTGCTCGCCGCGGCGAAGGAGACGTAGAGGTGCGAGTCGTCGATCCGGACCACCCCGTCGACGTCGGCCGAGGCCGGCACACCGTTCGCGGTGGCGTCCCAGGCCCGGGTGACCGTGTCGCCGTCCCAGGCGTAGAGGTCGGAGTCGTCGGGCGTCCCGCCGACGCCGTCCGGGTTGATGTTCAGGCTCGTCGAGAAGTAGAGGACACCCGCCTGGAAGTTGATCGCCTCCACGTCCTGGCCGGACTGGCCGAGGCCGTGGGCCGAGCCGTCGAAGTACGGCGTCCAGGTGCCGTCGTCCCAGTAGACGACGTCCTCGTCGGCGACCGTGCCCAGCCCCGGGACGCTGATGTTGGACCGGAAGCTGGCGAAGAAGTGGGTGTCGTCGACCCGCCCGAAGCCGTCGAGGTCGGCCGCCCCGGGCAGGCTGTAGGGCGCCGCCGAGAGGTCGAGGTCCCGGGCGAACGCGGTGCCGTCCCAGGTGTAGACGTCGGCGTCGTCCGGCGTCCCGCCCACGCCCGGGACGCTCACGTTGCCGATCGTCGAGAAGTACAGGTCGCCCGAGGCCGGGGGCGGCGTCACGTCGCCGCCGACCTCGTCGGACCCGGCGTCGAACCCGCCGAGCGCCGGACGCGACTCGTCGTCGATGTCGGTCGCGGGCGCGTCGACGCCACCGCTGCTGGCCGCGCCGAGGTTGCAGGCGGGCGACGCCGGGCAGCCGGAGAGGTGGTAGTCGCCCATCTGCTCGGGCGGCAGGTCGAGCGTGACCAGCGTGGCGTCCACGAACGCCGGGTTCTGGCGCCACGTCGCGAACGAGACGGACAGGTCGTAGGGGTCCACCACGCTCGGGTTGGCCCCGCTGTTGCTCGGGCTGGTCGTGTACGGGTGCTCGGCGCTGTCCTGCTGGACGATCGAGCTCGTCGGCGAGAGCTGCCCGGTGCCGCCGGCGACGCCGACGTCCCAGTGGTCGACCGGGCTCGGGTCGCCGGTCAGCCCGATGCCGGTCACCGACGTGCCCGCCCGGGTGCCGGCCCGGTTGTCCCAGAAGACGTTGTTGAACAGGGTCGGGTCGCTGAAGGAGGGCGCACCGCCCGGCAGCGTCGCCTGGAGCTGGTCGCTGTTGCTCGTCGAGGAGACGCCCGCGGCCACCGGCTGGCCGTCGGAGGTGACGGCGGTCGCGGTCGTCAGGTTCTTCATGATCGTGTTGTTGACGATGCGGACGTTGGGTGCGTCGTCGAGGGCCACACCGCCGCCCTCGTGGGTGGAGACGTTGTTGGCGATCGTGTTGTTCACGACGTTCATCTCGTCGGTCCCACCGGCGCCGCCGGCCATCAGGAACCGGATGCCGCCGCCGTCGTCGTTGGCCAGGTTGGCCTGGATCGTGTTGGCGTAGATGTCCACCGGACCGCTGCCCGGGGACAGGTCGTCCGGGTTGGCCGGGAGCTGGCCGGCGATCATGATGCCGCCGCCCTCGTCGTTGGACTCGTTGAGGTAGATCCGGTTGTGGTGGATGCGGCCGCCGGGGCTGCGGCCGTAGACGCTGACGCCGCCGCCGTACTCGAGGGAGAAGTTGCCGCAGATGTCGTTGCGGGCGATGTCGTAGTTGTCGGCGCCGGCGAAGACCCCGATCCCGCCCGCGAGGTTGGTGCCCGCGTTGGCGATGATGCGGTTGTCGGCGATGGTGATGTTCTCGTTGTGCTGGTTGGTGTCGGGGGCCGCCAGGTCCGGCGTGCCGAGCCGGATGGTGCCGTAGGCGCCCCCGTTGTTGTCGACCACGTTGTTCGTGATCTGCAGGTAGCGGGCGTAGGCGTTGGCGAAGATCGCCCCGCCCTGGGTGACGATGCCCGGCGGCAGCCCGGTGGGCCCACCCGTCAGGTCGTTGATGTTGCCCGGGAAGCCCTGCTGGTCACCGCCGCGGATGTCGAAGCCGTCGATGGCCGCCTTGTAGCCGCTGGTGAACTGGCGCGCCCGGCCCGCGGCCGTGGTGGCGTTCTCCGAGGCCAGGACGTAGACGGCCTCGCCGTCGCTGACGGCCTGGTTGCCGTCCCACTGGAGCCCGCCGATCGCGGTGTACCAGTCCGTCGCGAGCTGGGTGTCGCCGCCGAAGGCGCTGGCGTCGATGATCGACCCGGGCACGAAGGTCGAGCCCTGGAAGCCGCCCGGCCCGACGCCCTGCAGCTTCACCGGCGACGCCATGATCAGGTTCTCGTAGTAGGCGCCCCGGGGGTTGTTGCGCGGGTTCGACAGGTCGGGCTGACCCGGGTAGACGACGACCAGGTCGTCGGCGCTGGCCGTGTGGGCGGCGTCGAGCGCGGCCTGGATCGTCGCGTAGGTGTGGCCGGGCCCGACCTCGCGGACGGTCGGGCTGTAGCCGGCGCCGAGCACGTGGAAGGTCAGCCCGTTCACGGTGTGGGCGCCGTTGCTGCCGGTGATCCGCAGCTGGTGCGGACCGACCGGCGTGCCGGCGGGCACCGTCACGTCGATGTGGGTGCTCGTCCACCCGGAGGTGGGCACCTCGGTCCCGTCCAGGGTCACGGTCCCCGCGGTGCCGCCGAACCCGGTGCCCTCGATCGAGAACGAGCCGGAGCCGTCGACGTACGGCTGGGAGACCGCGAACAGCTGCGGCGTCGAGCCCGGCTGGGGGCAGCCGACCGCGATCGACTGGCCGGTGCTCGGGGACTCGACCTTGAGACCCACCTGGGTCGGCGCCAGGTCGGTCGGGATCTCCACGCCGGGCAGCGCCTCGAACTCGGTGGCGATGGTGCGGTAGCGCGGGTTCCAGTTCGGGTTCAGCCGGCCCGGGACGCCCGGGTCGTTGGCGACGAAGCGGTACATGTTCGCGCACATGCCGGACGGGGTCGGGCAGCTGATGTGGTTCGTCGACGGCAGCAGCACGTCGTAGACGCCGTTGAAGTCGCTCTCGAGCGTCTGGACCAGCCGGTTCTGGTAGTCGTAGATGCCGACCGGGGTGAACGGCACGCCCGCCTTCTCGCCGTACATCACCGAGCGCGGGTCGGCCGAGAAGTTGATGTCGTCGACGATCAGGCCGCGCAGCCGGCTCGGGATCGGGACGTCGGTGAAGATGTTGAACGTCGGCGCGATCGACTTGCCGTTGTTCAGCTCGACGAACTTCGTCTCGCAGCGCGGCTCGGGCAGGCCCTCGAACGGCGACCCGTCGATGCCCGCGAAGGTCGGGTTGTCGACCGGGGTGGAGGCCGGCACGGTCACGCCGAGCGGCACGTCGGTCCCGTCACCCACCACCTCGGGGTAGCCGTCGGTCCCCACCCCGGCGACGTCGACCGTGTGCAGCGGTCCGGCGCAGGCCGGCGGCGGGACCTGCGGGATGATCTGGTCGCCGTTGCCGATGTTGATGTCCTCCTCGCCGGTGGCCTGGTAGCGCGGGTCGCCGGAGGCGTCGTCCGGGATCGCCAGCCGGACCAGGTAGTCCCCGGCCGGCAGGGCGGTGAACGAGCCGCCGTCGCAGACGGGGTCGCTCGGGTCGGTGGCGTCGAGCGTGCCGTCGAAGCAGCCGTCCCCGAACCCGTAGTTGCCGTCGACGGAGGCGCCGAAGTTGGCGTCCGCGGTGCCCTGGTCGGTGGGATAGGCCCCGGTCTGGATGCCCTGCATGAAGCTGGAGATGCACTCGCCGGTGGTCTCCTGGTCGGTGGCGAGCACCTTCTCGTCGACGCCGTGCACCAGGGGGTTGCCGTCGACGTCGCGAGCGGTGCAGCCGGTCGGGCGCTGCCAGGTCTCGGTGAGGTAGGTGTTGATCAGGTCACCGGTCTTGTAGGAGCCGTCGGCGTCCAGCTCGTAGAAGCCGGTCTCGTCGCACGGGGCGTCGGGGGTGGTGCCGCAGTCGACCGGCGTGTACAGCTCGACGGGGATGTTCGGGACGCTCGGCTGCCAGTCCTCCGCGGCGGCGTACTGCGGGTCCGTCTCGTTGCGGGTCGTGTCGTAGCTGACGGTGCCTACGATGCCGCCGTTGCGCGGGTCGACCCCGCCGGCGCCGGTCGGGTCGTAGGCGTGGACACCCCAGTCGATCCGGCCGCCCAGTCCGATGATCGGCATCACGCTGAGGTCGACGCCGGCGCCCTTGATGGTCTTCTGCTGCGGCTGGTTGTCGGCCTGGTACGTGACGCCGGTGGTGTAGAAGAGGTCGTTGTAGGCCTCCATCACGATCCAGGAGCCGAGGGGGTAGGCGGCCTCGAACCAGTAGTGGCCGTTCGCGTCCGTGGTCGCGGTGTTCTGCCCGCGGTCCAGCAGGGAGTTGTCCGGCTTGCGCAGCGTCAGCGCGAAGTTGGGGATCCCGTTCTCGCCCGGGTCCTTGACCCCGTTGCGGTTGGTGTCGTTGAAGACGTAGCCCTCGTACTCGGTCCACCAGCCGTTGAGCGGGATGTTGCCCATGTTCTCGGTCGCGCCGTCGCGGATCGAGACGTTGATCAGGTTGAGGTTGTAGTCCTGGGGCTGGTCCCACCAGCTCAGCGAGTAGTCGCCGTCGGGGACGCCGGAGATGTCGAAGCTGCCGTTCGCGTTGCCCCGCCCGACCCAGACGGCCTGGTCGCCGCCGTTGAGGTCGGCCAGCGACAGCCACGGGCGGTCGATCGGGTGCTTGATCTTGGTGCCCGTGTTGCCGCCGAAGTAGTTGTACGACCCGCCCTTGGGGGGCGTGTAGCTGTTGATCCCGACGACCGTGCCGGTGATGTGGCCGCTCGCGGCGCCGTCCAGCGGCTGGCCGTTCTTGATCGGCGGCGCGAAGCCGAAGATCGGCTGGGGCACCTGCTCACCGGCGACCACGAACTCGGTGTCGTAGCCGGTGGCGCCCTCCATCAGCCACGTGTCCCAGTCGTGGTTGCCCTCGAGCGTGGTGGTCTGGATCCAGGTCTCGCTGTCCGGTGGCGTCACGGAGAGCGCGTACCGGTTCGGGCCGAGGTGCGGGATCGTGAGCAGGCCGTCCGCGTCGCTCAGGCAGGTGCCGCCCTCGACGTCCACGACCGGGAGCATGTCGGCGTCGAGGTCGGCGAGCGGGATCTCGTGGGTGTCGGGGTCCTCGCCGACGTACGTCGTGCAGAGGGCGTTGCCGTAGACGTCGGTGGTCAGCTCCCCGAGCGTGTCGGCGACGTGGCCCTGGAACCCGGCGAGCGGGGCGTCGCCGACGTCGAGGGTGCCGTTGGTCGGCGCGGTGTCGGAGAAGACCTGCGCGCGCAGCGTGGAGTCCGGCAGCGGGTTGGGCTGGAGCTCGACCTGCAGCGGGTCGGTGTCCGGCAGCGGCACCGTGAAGTGCGCGCCGTCGATCTTGTAGCCGTCGGCGAGGACCGAGATCAGGTAGCGCCCGTCGGGCAGGGTGAGCGTGCTGCCGCCGGTCAGGTCGGTCTCGTCGCCGTGGGCGTAGATCGGGCTGGACTCCCGGATCTCGCCGATCGACGGCCAGTCGCAGGAGCCCGGGTAGCCGGCGTCGGCGGTCGAGCAGCCGGTGCCCGCCTGCGGGCTGCGCTGGTCGGTGGTGCCGGTGTTGTCGACGTTGATCATCCACTTGAACTGGTCGACGGCGTCGCCCGCGCTGACGCCGGCGCCGCCGAACGCCCGCGGCTCGGTGCGCGCGCTGACGACCGCGATGCCCAGGTCGTTCGTCGGTGCGGCCACGGCGGGCCCGGTACTGACGGCGACGACGGCGACCGAGGCGAACGCCCCCACCACCGTCGCCAGGATCGTCGAGACGATCGTCGGGGTGCTCCGCAAACCGCGCATCTGCCTCACCTTTCGCGCGCCCGGATGTCGGCCGTTCGGGACCACGCTGCGCCCGCCGTCGCCCCGCGAGGCGGTTCATGACGCCGCCGTCATCTAGCGGTCATCGACCCGCGCTGGCGAGATGACGGCAGTCGGCGGCGCGCCGGCGCGCAGGACCGCCGCGGGCCGTCGGGGCAACCAGGCCGGCGGGGCCGCCGGGGCCAGGCGGTCCCTGCGTCAGACGAGGGGCTCGGCGTCGGAGCGCGGCAGCACCAGCTCGAGCACGGCGCCGCCGGTCGGCCGGTTGGAGGCACGGACGTCGCCGCCCCACGCGCGAGCGGTGGCCCGCGCCATGGAGAGGCCGAGCCCGCTCCCCATCGGCCCGTTGGGCGGGCGGCGGTGCCAGAAGCGGTGGAAGACGTGCTCCAGGTCGGCCGGGGCGATCCCGGCTCCGTCGTCGGCCACGACGATCGAGCAGGTGGTCTTCGACGCGGTGCCCCGGATCTCGATGCAGCCGTGGTCGGCGGTGTGGTGCACCGCGTTCTCGACCAGGGCGTCGACGGCCAGGGCCAGCCAGACCGGGTCGGCGTCGACGACCGCGTCCGTGTCCGTGTCCACGTCGACCGCCCAGCTCCGGCCCGGCTCCGCGGACCAGTTGGCGCCCACCTCACCGACGAAGTCGGCGAGGTCCACGCGCTGGGCGGGCAGCACCTCACCCGCGTCGATCTGCGCCAGCGCCAGCAGCCGGTTGGACAGCACCGACATCCGGTCGAGCTGGCGCAGCGTGGTCTCCAGGTCCTCGCGGACCGTCGGCACCAGCGCGTTGCCGGAGGCCAGCTCGAGGTGGCCGCGCGCGATGGTGACCGGGGTGCGGATGGCGTGGCTGGTGTCGCGGAAGAAGCTGCGCTCGCGCTCGAGCATGTCCCGCTGGACGGTCGACATCCGCTCCAGCTCCCGGTGCGCGGCGGCCCGGCGCCGGGCGTGCCACATCATCGTGACCAGCAGCGCCGGCATCAGCGGGATCTCCGACAGCTCCGCGAGGTCGATCACGCCCTCCTCGTAGGCGTCGACCATCAGCAGCCCGGTGATGACGGTGAGGACGCCGACGACGGCGAGGGTCGCGGGCACCGGCCAGATCCGGAAGCCGTAGACCAGCATGATGCTGACGAAGATCAGGTGGTACGGGATCGTCGCCGGCTCCGGATAGGCCCACATCAGCACCAGGCAGGCCGTGACGAACACGGCGAGCGCCGCGTCGATGGCGATCCCGACCGTCGTCCGGGCGCCCGCCCGGGCGAAGCGCCCGGTGCCGACCGGGCTCGCGGCCGGGTCGTGGGCCGGCCGGGTCGGAGCCCGGCCGTCAGCCACTCTGAAGCTGGTAGCCGACATTGCGGACCGTCCTGATCACGTCGCTGCGCAGCCGGTGCCGCAGGCGCGCCACGCACACGTCCACGACGTTGGTCGCCGGGTCGAAGGCGTAGCCCCAGACCTCGGCGAGGAGCTCCTCCCGCGAGCAGACCCGGTCCGCGCGCCGCATCAGGTAGCGCATCAGCAGGAACTCGCGCTCGGGCAGCGCCATCGCGCGGCCGTCGATGCGCAGCTCCCGGGTCTGCAGGTCCAGGACGACCTGCCCCACCCTCAGCACGTCGTCGTGCCCCACCCCGTGGGTGGAGGCAGCGATCCTCGCGCGCACCCGGGCCAGCAGCTCCCGGATCGCGAACGGCTTGCCCAGGAAGTCCACGGCGCCGGCCTCGAGCACCTCGACCCGCGCGCCGACGTCCGACTCCGCCGAGAGCACCAGCACGCCCACGTCGGGCCGGGCGCCGTGCAGCGCCCGGAGCACCTTCCGACCGTCGACCCCCGGCATCACCAGGTCGAGGACCACCAGGTCCGGTGGCTCGTTGAGCGCGAGCCCGAGGCCGACGGCCCCGTCGTACGCCGTCGCCACGTCGTGCCCGTCGCCGACCAGGGCGCGTTCGACGAAGCGAACGACCTCCGGTTCGTCATCGATCACCAGAATCTGCGCCATTGCCCCTGCCCCCTTCCCTGTAGTCCAACAGGCCCGTCACGCGGAACGCATACTCAAAATCGGTGGATTGCGGGGCCGAGGATCAACGGGTCGCCACCGGCGCCGGTATAGCCGCCGACGCGCGCCGCCGCCGGTAGGGTCGGCGCGGGCCGGCGGAACCGAGCGGCCGCCCCGGACCGGGAGGAGGGGCGATGCCCAGCGCCGTCGTGATCGGGAGCGGACCGAACGGGCTGACCGCCGCCATCCGGCTCGCCCACGCGGGGTTGGACGTCACCGTGGTCGAGGCGCACGAACGCCCCGGCGGCGGCACCCGGAGCGGCGAGCTCACCGTCCCCGGGGTGCTGCACGACGAGTGCGCGGCGTTCCTGCCGTTCGGCGTCGCCTCCCCCTACCTCCGCGCGCTCCGGCTCGAGCGCCACGGCCTGCGCTGGCGCTGGCCCGAGGTGGACCTCGCCCACCCGCTCGACGACGGCCGCGCGGGCGTCGCCGGCCGGGACACCGACGCGACGGACCGGTCGCTCGGCGCCGACGCGGCGCGCTGGCGGCGCCTCGTCGGCCGGTCGGCCGACGACTTCGAGCGCCTCGCCCCGGCCGTGCTCGGCCCGGTGCTCCGGGCACCCCGGCACCCGGTCGCCCTGGGGCGGTTCGGCCTGACGGCGCTGCAGCCGGCCACCCGGATCGTCCGGCGGTTCGGGGACGAGCCCGCCCGGGCGCTGTTCACCGGCGCCGCGGCCCACGCGTTCGGACGGCTGGACACCCCGCTCAGCGGCTCGGTCGGCCTCGTGCTCGCGGCCGCCGCGCGGGCGGTGGGGTGGCCGGTGGTGGAGGGCGGCACCGAGTCGCTGACGCGGGCGCTGCTCGCCGAGCTCGCCGCGCACGGCGGGCGGGTGGTCACCGGTCACCGGGTCACCTCGCTGGCCGCGGTCCGCGAGCCCGCGGGGCTGCCCCGCGACCCGGACGTGGTCGTGCTCGACACCGCCCCGGCCGGCGTGCTGGAGATCGTGGGCGACCGCCTGCCGCCCCGGGTCCGCCGGGCGCTGACCCGCTACGAGTACGGGCCGGCGGCGTTCAAGGTCGACCTCGCCGTCGAGGGCGGCATCCCGTGGCGCAACGACGACTGCCGCCGCGCCGGCGTCGTGCACGTGGGCGGTACGTCGACGGAGATCGTCCGCGCGGAGGCCGCGACGGCGCGTGGCGAGATGCCCGAGCGCCCCTTCGTGCTGCTGGGCCAGCAGTACCTCGCCGACCCCGGCCGCTCCCACGGCGACGTCCACCCCGTCTACGCCTACGCCCACGTGCCGAACGGCTACCGCGGCGACGCCACCGAGGCACTCCTCGCGCAGGTCGAGCGCTTCGCGCCCGGATTCCGGGACCGGGTCGTGGCGGTCGCCGCCCGCGGACCGGCCGCGCTGGAGGCGGGGAACCCCAACTACGTCGGCGGCGACATCGGCGCGGGGGCCAACACCGCGCGGCAGATCGCGCTGCGCCCGCGGGCCACGCTCACGCCGTACGCGCTCGGGGTGCCGGGGGTCTACCTGTGCTCCGCGGCGACCCCGCCGGGCGGCGGCGTGCACGGGATGGCCGGCTTCCACGCCGCCGAGGCGGCGCTGGCGCGGCTGTAGGCGGCCCGGTTCAGGCGCGCAGCACCTTCTCCATCGGCCGTCCCTTGGCGAGCTCGTCGACGAGCTTGTCGAGGTAGCGGATCTGCTGCATCAGCGGGTCCTCGACCTCCTCCACCCGGATCCCGCAGACCTTCCCGGTGATCAGTGAGACGTTCGGGTTGAGGTCGGCGGCCGCGAAGAAGTCCCGGAACGTGGTCTCGGCGTCGAGGTGCTTGCGGAACGTCTCCTCGTCGAAGCCGGTCAGCCACCGGATCACCTCGTGCAGCTCCTCGACCGTCCGGCCCTTGCGCTCGACCTTGTTCACGTAGTGGGGGTAGACCGAGGCGAAGCTGACGTCGAAGATGCGGCTCACGCCCCGATCCTAGGCGCCCGCGCCGGGCCGGGGTCGTGTGCCCCACGCCCCGGCAGGGCGATGCCTCGGGCACACGACCCGGGCCGGAGGACGGGCGGGCCCGCTCACCCGATCGTGGCGATCACCGCGCCCTGCCGCACCTCGGCGCCCTCCTCGACGACCAGGCGGATCGTGCCCGCCGACGTCGCCACCACGTCCGCGGCGACCTTGTCGACCTGGACCTCGGCGATCACGTCGTCGACGCGCACCCGATCGCCGTCCCGGAGGAACCAGGTGGCGACCACGCCGACCGCCCCCGGCTCCTCCTTGGACAGCTCCGGGAAGAGGACGTCGCTCACCCGGTGAGTCCCAGCACCCGGCGCACCGCCGCCTCGATCCGCTCCGACCCCGGCAGCACCGCCTGCTCGAGGGCGTGGGCGTACGGGATCGGGACGTCCGGCACCGCGACCCGGACGGGTGGCGCGGAGAACAGCGACGGGTCGACGTCCGTCACGGACGCGACGACCTCGCCGGACATCCCGAAGGAGAGGTAGTCCTCGTCGACCACGACGAGGCGGCCGGTCTTGGCGACCGTCGACAGGACGGCCTGCCGGTCCAACGGCACCAGCGAGCGGAGGTCGACCACCTCGACGCCGATCCCCTCACCCGCCAGCCGGTCGGCGACGTCGAGCGCATGGTGCACCGACCGCGAGATGGTGACCACGCTGACGTCGTCGCCCGCGCGCACCACGTTGGCGACGCCGATCGGGACCACGTGCTCCCCCACCGGGACCTCGTCGATCGCGCGCTCGTTCTTCGCCATCCAGGGCAGGCCCATGACGCCCTTGTGGAAGACGTAGACCACCGGGTTGTCGTCCCGGATCGCCGCCGTCATCAGGCCCTTGGCGTCGGCGGGCGAGCTGGGCACCACCACCTTCATGCCCGGCAGGTGCGCGAACGTGCCCCACAGGCACTGGGAGTGCTGCGCCCCGTCGGAGTACCCGCCGCCGGCCGCCATGGTCAGCACCATCGGCACCTTCACATTGCCACCGGACTCGAAGTGGATCTTCGCCATGTGGTTGTAGATCTGGTCGAGGCACACCCCCATGAAGTCGGCGAACATCAGCTCGACGACCGGCCGCAGGCCCTCGACCGCGGCGCCGATGCCGAGGCCGATGAAGGCGGTCTCGGAGATCGGCGTGTCGATGATCCGGTCCGGCCCGAACCGGTCGAGCAGGCCGGTCGTGGACGAGAAGATGCCGCCGTACGCGCCGACGTCCTCGCCCATGTAGAAGACCCGCTCGTCGCTCTCCATCACCTGGGCGAGCGCCTCCACCATCGCCTTGCTGGTGCTGATCCGGCGGGTCTCGGGTCCGGCCGGAAGCTCCTGGTTGGTCAGTGTCATCGTTCTCTCCTCACGCGAAGGCGTACGCCGTGGCGGTGGCCGGGTCGGGGATCGGGCTCTCCTTGGCGTAGGCGACGGCCTCCTCGACCAGCGCGGACGCCTCCTCGCGCACGGCGGCCACCGCGGCGTCGTCGAGCACCCCGTCGGCGAGCAGGGTGGCTTCGTAGGCCGGGATCGGATCGCGTTCGGCGGCCGACTCGAGATCGTCGCGGTATCCCTGCGCGTCCCCCTCGAAGTGGCCCCACAGCCGGACGGTGTGCACCTCGATCAGCGACGGCCCGTCGCCGGCACGCGCCCGCGCGACGGCACGCGAGGCGGCCGCGTAGACGGCCTCGACGTCGTTGCCGACCCGCTCGCCGGGGATCCCGTAGGCCGCGGCGCGGTCGGCGTTCGAGGCGATGGCCGTCGCCGCGTCGCGCGGCACCGAGATCGCCCAGTCGTTGTCCTCGACGACGAAGACGACCGGGAGTCGCCAGCGGGCCGCCAGGTTGAGCGACTCGTGGAAGGCGCCCTGGTTGGCCGCGCCCTCGCCGGTGACGGCGACCGCGACCCGGTCCGTCCCCGCGCGGCGGAACGCGAACGCCTGGCCCAGCGCCGGCGGGTAGCCCTCGGCGATGATCCCGGAGCAGGAGAAGTGGGTCTGCGGGTCGAACAGGTGCATGTGCCCGCCGCGGCCGTGGCCCAGGCCGGTGGCGCGGCCGAAGATCTCCGCGGTCATCGCGCGCAGGTCCACGCCGTGCGCGATCGCCAGGTGGTGGGGGCGGTGCGTGGCGGTGACCGCGTCGTCGGTCGTGAGTGGCGCGCAGATCCCCGCGGCGACCGGCTCCTGACCGGCGGAGAGGTGCATCTCCCCCGGCACCAGGCCCTTGCCGATGTCGAACCCGGGCCCCTTGTCCGCGTGGTACTCGCGGAGGATGGCCTCCTCGTAGGTCCTGGACAGGACCATCGTCTCGTAGAGCGCGCGGCGCAGCTCGGGCTGCAGCGCTGGCTGCGTCGATGACCCGGCGTCGACGCTGGCACCGGTGGTGGTCGTCATGAGCGGAATCCCCTCTGTCGGTGACGAACCACCCCAGGATGTGACGCCGATCACTCTAGAGACAGGGTCCAAGGGCCCGAGCGCGCCGGCCCCCGCGGAAGCGACCCTCCCGGACTCACTCGGGCTGCGGGCCCCCGCTGCGTCCGCGGAGCACGCGCAGCACGGTGAGCTCGTCACCCTCGGCGCGGTAGTAGATGCCGAACGGGAACTTCGGCAGCGCCGCGCGCCGCACCCCCGGTACGCCGTCGACGGGCGGCGCCCCGTGCGGGAACAGCTCCAGGCGCTCCATCGCCGGATCCACCTCGTCCAGCAGCTCGTCGCCCGTCCCGGCCGCGGCGTCGACGTACGCGACGGCCTCCTCCAGGTCCGCGATCGCCAGCCGGGTGAGCCGGACGCTCATCGTCCCGACCTCAGCATCCGCCGCACGTCTCCCCACGCGCAGCACTCGTCCCCGCCGTCGGCCTCGTGCAGCCCCGCCATCAGCAGCGGCAGCTCCTCCGGGCGCGGGACGTGGACGCCGTCGGCGAAGTGGCTGCGCAGCGCCTCCTGGATGACCTCGGACCTGGTGCGGTGCTCCAGCGCCCGGGCGCGTTCCACGAGCTGGTAGAGCTCCTCCGGCAGCGTCACTGCCACCTTGTGCACCGTCACGTCGGCCACCTCCGGTCGGGTACGAATCATACCGTCGCGCGGCCGTTCGCCGGAGTGTCGCGACCGCCCGTCCGCCCCGTCGCGGAGCTCCGGCGGAGCACCCCGAGTTCGCCTCTATCACCCGCTTCAATCACCTGATAGATTCCAGGGCATGAGCACCGAGAGCCTGTCGGCGCCGTACACCACCGAGTTCGGGTTCGAACGCACCGTGGGACCCACCATCGGGGTGTTCCTCGGCGGGCTCCGCCAGGGTCGGCTCCTCGGGGTCCGGGGGTCCGAGGAGCGGATCCTGTGCCCGGCTGCGGAGTTCGACCCGGTGACCGCCGAGGCGGTCGGGGAGTTCGTCGAGCTGGAGGCGCGCGGCACGGTGGTCACCCACACCTGGGTCCAGCCGCGCGTCGGCGACCCGGTCGACCGCCCGTTCGCGTGGGCGCTGATCCGGATCGACGGCGCGGACACGAACCTGTTCCACGCCGTCGACACCGGCGGCGACCCCACGCCGCTGCGGGCCGGCCTGCGGGTGCGGGCCCGGTGGGCGGACGAGCGCGTCGGCTCGATCCGCGACATCGCCTGCTTCGAGCCGGAGGAGCGATGAGCCGCGCACTCGTGGCCGCCGACCTCCCCGAGCCGGTCGCGACCATCGCGGCGCCGTTCCGCGTCGACTACACCTACGTCGCCGGGGTCGGCCGGTCGACATACCTGCGCGGGATGGCCGAGGGCCGGTTCCTGGCCCGGGAGTGTCCCGGCTGCGGCCAGGTCTACTTCCCCGCCCCGGAGCAGTGCGCGCGCTGCCTGACCGGGCTGCTGCCGCCGAGCGAGATACCCGGCACCGGCACCGTCAGCACCTTCTGCATCGTCAACCTGCCGTTCCCGGGGCAGCTCTTCACGCCGCCGTACGTCGTCGGCCACCTCAACCTCGACGGCACCGGGAACCGGCTGATGCACCGGATCATGGAGGTCGAGCCCGCCGACGTCACGGTCGGGATGGCGGTGGAGCCGGTGTGGGCGCCGCGGGCGGAGTGGGAGCCGTCCCTGGCGAGCGTCCGCTACTTCCGGCCGACCGACCCCGCGCTGCGGGCCCCGCTGCCCGCCGAGGTGGTTCCCGCCGAGGCCGCTCCGGGGGGTGCCGATGCGTGAGGTCGGCGTGGTCGCGTTCGCCCAGTCCGACTGCCTCGCCGCCAACCGGCGCGACGACATGGCGGACATCCTGGCGCCGGTGATCGCCGCCGCGGTCGCCGAGGCCGGCGTCGACCGCGGCGAGATCGACTTCCACTGCTCGGGCAGCCACGACTTCCACGAGGGCCGCACCTTCGCCTACATCGAGTCCCTCGACGCCGTCGGCGCCTGGCCCCCGATCTCGGAGTCGCACGTGGAGATGGACGCCGCCTGGGCGGTGAACGAGGCGTGGTCCTGGCTCCAGCTCGGCGAGGGCGACATCGCCCTGGTCTACGGGATCGGCCGCGGGTCGCTGGCCCGCGACGCCGACCAGGTCAGCCACACCATGCTGGACCCCTACTACCTCAGCCCCCTGCGCCCGCACCGGCACGCCCTCGCCGGCCTCCAGGCCCAGGCGCTGCTCGCCGCCGGCGCGATCGGCGAGGCGGACCTGGCCGCGACCGTGGCGCGCAGCCTCGCCGACGCCGAGGCCAACCCGCACGCCCAGCGCAGCGGCAGGTACGACGTCTTCGACCTCCTCACCGCCCCGTACGTCGCCTCTCCGCTGCGCGAGCACGACGTCGCGCCGCTCGGGGACGCCGCCGCGGTGCTGGTCCTCGCCACCGGGGACCGGGCCCGCGAGCTCGCCGAGCGACCGGCGTGGATCCGCGCGATGGACCACCGGATGGACACGCACTACCCGGGGTCGCGGGACCTCACCCGGCTGGAGACCGTCGAGCTCGCCGCCGGCCGCGCGTCCGCGATGGCGGGCTTCGCCGCGTCCGAGGTCGACGTCGCCGAGCTGCACACCGAGTACAGCCACGCCGAGCCCCTGCTCGCCGACGCGCTGGGGCTGGGCCGCGACGTCGTACTGAATCCGTCGGGTGGGCCGCTGGCCGGCAACCCGACCACCGCCACCGGGCTGATCCGGATCGGCGAGGCCGCGGCGAGGATCCGGTCGGGTGAGGCGGACCGTGCCCTCGCGCACGCCACCTCCGGCCCGGCCCTGCAGCACAACATGGTCAGCCTGCTGGAGGGGGACGGATGAGCGGCCGCGCGGCCGGACAGCCCAGGGTCGCCGTGGTGGGGGTCGGCCAGAGTCGGCAGGCCAAGCGGCGCGAGACCTCGATCGCCGGGTTGGTGCGCGAGTCGGTCGCCGGCGCGCTGGACGACGCGGGCCTGACGTTCCGCGACGTCGACGCGATCGTGCTCTCCAAGACGCCGGACCTCTTCGACGGCGTGATGCAGCCCGAGCTCTACCTGGCCGACGCGATGGGCGCCCGGAACCTCCCCGTGACGCGGGTCTTCACCGGGGGCAGCGTCGGCGGCCACGCCGCGATCTACGCCGCACACCTGGTGCAGGCCGGCCTGGCCGAGCGGGTGCTCGTGGTCGCCTACAGCAAGGAGTCGGAGGGCAACTTCACCTGGGCCCTGTCGCGGCCGCTGCCCTTCCACGTCTCGCTCGGCGCGGGCGCCGGCGGCCACTTCTCCCCCGTGATCCGCGAGTACATCCACCGCTCCGGGGCCCCCGAGCACATCGGCTGGCAGGTCGCCGTCAACCACCGGCTCAACGCCACCCGCAACCCGCTGGCCCACGTGCAGATGCCCGACATCACCGTGGAGAAGGTGCGCGACTCCCCGATGCTCTGGGACCCGGTGCGGTTCCTCGAGTCGTGCCCGACCTCCGACGGCTCGGCCGCGATCGTGGTCACCGGCGAGGCCGAGGCGGAGCGCATCTCGGCCGCCACCGGGCGCCCGCCGGCGTGGGTGCACGGGATGTCCTGGCGCACCGAGACCGGGCACTTCGCCGGCCGGGACGAGGTGAACCCGCGGGCCGGCGCCGAGTGCGCCGCCGACGCGTTCGCCCAGGCGGGGATCACCCGGCCGGCCGACGAGCTCGACGCGGCCGAGCTCTACATCCCGTTCAGCTGGTACGAGCCGATCTGGTTGGAGAACATCGGCCTCGCCGAGGCCGGCGCGGGCTGGCGGATGGTCGACTCCGGCGCCACCGCCTTCGGCGGCGACCTCCCGGTCAACCCGTCCGGCGGCGTGCTCTCCGGCAACCCCACCGGCGCCACCGGCCTGGTCCGGTTCGCGGAGGCCGCGCAGCAGGTGCGGGGGCTGGCCGGCGAGCACCAGGTCGCCGGAGCGCGGCGCACGGTCGGCCACGCGATGGGCGGGGCCTCGCAGTTCCACGCGCTCTGGGTCGTGGGGGTCGAGAAGCCATGAGCGACCGAGCCGGGAGCAGTCGAATGAGGGAGACACCGTGACGGACCTGCTCTTCGAGCGCGACGGGCACACCGCCGTACTGACCATGAACCGGCCCGAGCGCAGGAACGCGCTCAGCCTGGCGATGCTGGACGGGTTCCAGGCCGCCTGGGACGAGATCGACGGCGACGACCGGATCCGGGTCGCCATCCTCACCGGCGCCGGCTCGACCTACTCCGTCGGCGGCGACCTGAGCGACGGCTGGATGGTCCGCGTCCCCGGCTCCCGCCGCGACGGCTCCCCCGGCGCCGCCGCCGAGCTGCCCGCAGGCGACGCGGCGAAGGCGACCCCGGGACGCAGCCTGGTCACCGAGGCACTGCTGCTCAGCCGGTCGCTCACCAAGCCCCTCGTCGCCGCCGTCAACGGCGCCTGCCTCGGCGGCGGCTGCGAGATGCTCCAGCAGACCGACATCCGGGTCGCCGAGCGCAGCGCCGTCTTCGGGCTTCCCGAGGCCCAGCTCGGGCTGATCGCCGGCGCCGGCTCCACGGTCCGCCTCAAGCGGCAGATCCCCTACACCAAGGCGATGGAGATGATCCTGACCGGAGACCCGCTGACGGCCGCCGAGGCCTACCACTTCGGCCTGGTCGGCCACCTCGTCGAGGACGGCCAGGCGATGGAGAGGGCGCTCGACATCGCCGACCGGGTCGCCGCCAACGGCCCGCTCGCGGTCCGCAACGCCAAGGCCGCCGTGCTGCAGAGCGGGTGGCTGGACGAGGAGACCGCCCGCGCCGTCGAGCGGCGGCTGGTCACCGAGGTGATCGCCTCCGCCGACGCCCGCGAGGGCATCAGCGCGTTCCGGGAGAAGCGCCAACCGAGGTTCGAGGGACGGTGACGGAGATGGCCACATCAACCAGCGCCGGCGATCGCACGCCCTGCGTGATCGGGGTCGGGATGACCCGGTTCACCCGGATCGAGACCGAGCCGTGGTGCTATCCGAAGATGGCCGGCGCGGCGGTCCGCGACGCGCTCGCCGACGCCGGCATCGGGTACGACGCCGTGCAGCGCGCCGCCGCCGGCTTCGTCTTCGCGCCCTCGACCGCCGGCCAGCGGGTGCTCTACGACATCGGGCTGACCGGCATCCCGGTGGTCAACGTCACCAACAACTGCGCGACCGGCTCCACGGCGCTGGCCCTCGCCGTGGAGTGGGTCGCGGCGGGCCTGGCGGACGTCGTACTGGCCGTGGGGTTCGAGCAGATGACGCGGGCCGCGATGGCCGCGACCCCGCCGGAGGTCCCGGGCCGCCTCGCCGCCAGCACGCTGGACCACCACCTGGAGGCGATGTGGTCGGCGCACGGCATCGCGGAGACGCCGCTGACGGCGCAGTTCTTCGCCAACGCCGCCCTGGAGCACCGGCAGCGCTACGGCACCACCGACGAGCAGCTGGCAGCGGTCGCCGTGAAGAACCACGGCCACTCCACGGCCAACCCCAACGCCCAGTTCACCGAGGCCTACACGCTCGAGCAGGTCCTGGCGGACCGCCCCGTGCACCCGCCGCTGACCCGGTCCCAGTGCTCCCCGATGTCCGACGGCGCGGCGGCCGCGGTCGTCGCCAGCGCACGGTTCGCCGAGGCCCACGGCCTGACCGACCGGGCCGTGCGGGTGCTCGGGCAGTCGCTGGTCACCGACACCCGGGACACCTTCGCCCACGGGTCGATGATCGACGTGGTCGGGTCGCCGATGACGGAGGAGGCCGGCAGGAGGGCGCTGGCCTGCGCCGGGATCGGCATCGACGAGGTCGACGTGATGGAGCTGCACGACTGCTTCACCGTCAACGAGCTGATCACCTACGAGGCGCTCGGGCTCTGCAAGCCCGGCGAGTCCGGCCCGCTGGTCACCGACGGCGCGACGACCTACGGCGGCACGTGGGTGGTCAACCCGTCGGGCGGGCTGATCTCGAAGGGCCACCCCCTCGGCGCCACCGGGCTGGCCCAGTGCGCCGAGCTCACCTGGCAGCTGCGCGGCGACGCCGAGGGCCGGCAGGTCGCCGGTGCCGAGGTGGGGCTCGCCCACAATCTCGGGCTGGGCGGGGCCTGCGTCGTCACGGTCTACGGTGGTCCCCGATGAGCGCGGAGGCCACGCCCAGCCCGGTGACCGGTGTCGAGTCCGGCCTGCCCACCGAGCGGCGCATCCTGCTCGCCGCCGAGCAGCTGTTCGCCGAGCGCGGCATCGACGCCGTCTCCCTGCGGTCCGTGATGGCCGCCGCGGGCACCAACGTGGCGTCGGTGCACTACCACTTCGGCTCCAAGGACGCACTCGTCGCCGCCCTGATCCGGGAACGCGCCGGCGAGGTCTCGGCCCGCCGCGCCGTCCTGCTCGACGGGCTGGCGGAGCCCGGCGCGCTGGACGCGCCCTCGCTCGCCCGGGCGTTCGTCGAGCCGGTCGCCCACATGGCGCTGCACGACGGCCCGCACTGGGTACGGATGGTCTCCGGGATCATGGCCACCGGGCACCCGTCCATCTCGGTGCTGATCGACGGCTTCCGCGCCCAGGCGCTCACCTTCACCGACCTGCTGTCGCGGCTGCACCCCGAGTGGACCCTGGAGAGGGTGCGGTTCCGCCTGAGTCACGCCATGCGGACCACGTTCACGGTCCTCGGCGACCTCGGCGCCGGCCACGACCTGCAGCAGATCTCGACGTCGGCCATGACGACCGACCAGATCGTCGCCGAGCTGAACGACCTGGTCGCCGCCATCCTCAGCGACCCCGTGGTCGGCGCCCCGGAACCCCGGGACTGAGCCTCGATGCACCTCCCCCGACCGCCCTCCCGGCCGCGGCCCGACCTGACGCCGCTGGCGGCGCTGTTCCGCGGCGACCCCCGCGACGCGTTCGACGTCGTCGAGGTCTACACCGGGGCGCCGATCGCCCAGGTCCCCCGCGCCGGTGCCGCCGACGTGGCCGCCGCCTTCGGCGCCGCACGGGCCGCGCAGCACGCCTGGGCGGAGCGATCCGTCCAGGACCGGCTCCGCGTGTTCCGGCGCTTCCACCGGCTGGTGCTCAAGCGGCACGCCCTGATCAGCGACGTGATCCAGCTCGAGACCGGCAAGGCCCGGCGGATGGCGTTCGAGGAGATGTGCGACCTCCCGATCCTGACCAGCCACTACCTGCGGCACGCGGAGCGGATCCTGCGCCCGGTGCGCCACGCAGGCGCCGTACCGGGGGTGACGGCGGCGCTCGAGCTGCGCCACCCCGTCGGCGTGGTCGGGGTGATCTCGCCGTGGAACTTCCCCTTCGCGATCGCGTTCTGCGACGCCATCCCGGCGCTGATCGCCGGCAACGCGGTCGTGCTCAAGCCGGATCCGCACACGCCGCTGTCGGCGGCGCTGGCGCTGAGCCTGCTGCACGAGGCCGGCCTCCCCCGCGACCTGGTGCAGCTGGTCTGCGACGACGGCCCCGTGACCGGCCCGGCGGTCGTCGAGCACGCCGACTTCGTGATGTTCACCGGCTCGCTGGCGACCGGCCGCCGGGTGGCCGCCCGCGCCGGCGAACGGATGGTGCCCTCCTGCCTGGAGCTCGGCGGGAAGAACCCGATGATCGTGCTGCGCGACGCAGACCTCGACGAGGTGGTGGCCAGCGCGGTGCTCGGCGTCTTCGGCAACACCGGCCAGCTGTGCCTGCACATGGAGCGGATCTACGTCGAGGACGACGTCTACGAGGAGTTCCGGGACCGGTTCGTGGAGCGGGTCGGCCGGATGCGCGTGGCCGCGCGGTACGACTTCGAGGCCGAGATGGGCGCCCTGGCCACCCCCGAGCACCTGGCGCGGGTCGCCGCCCACGTCGAGGACGCGGTGGCGCGGGGCGCGCGGGTGCTCGTCGGCGGCCGGCCCCGCCCCGACCTCGGCCCCACGTTCTACGAGCCGACCGTCCTGGAGGGCGTCACCGAGGGGATGCGGGTGCACCGCGAGGAGACCTTCGGCCCCGTGGTCGCGCTCTACCCGTTCTCCGACGCCGAGGAGGCGGTCCGGCTCGCCAACGACAGCGAGTACGGCCTCAACGCCAGCGTCTGGAGCACCGACCCCGACGCGGCCATGGCGATCGCCGCGCAGCTCGAGACCGGCCACGTCAACATCAACGACAGCGCCCCGCTCGGGTACGCGACCAAGTCCGCCCCCTCCGGCGGCGCCAAGTCCTCCGGCCTCGGCGTGCGCAACGGCGACCAGGGCCTGCTGAAATTCACCTACCCGACCACGGTCGCCACGCTGAAGAAGCAGGTGATGGGGCCACCCGAGGGCACCCCGTACGCCGCCTACGCCAAGCGGACCCTCGCCACCCTCTCCTGGATGCGCCGCCTCCGCCTCCGCTAGCAGCGCGAACCGGGGCTCAGGGCACGCCGAACCGGGGCTCGGGGCAGGCCGAACCGGGGCTCGGGGCAGGCTGTCACGGCCCAACTGCCGGTTCGGCGCGCCCCACCTGCCTGTTCGGCCTGCCCCGACTGCCGGCTCGGCATGCCCCGACTGCCGGCTCGGCGGTCAGGCGAACGGCCAGCGGGCACGGACGTGGCAGTCGCCCTCGTCGTACCAGTGCCACTCCAGCGCCTCGGCCACGCAGGCCGCCGGAAGGGTCGCGCCCAGGCCCACCCGGACGGAGTCGACGTCGACCCCGGTGGAGGCGCGGTCCAGCGTGAGGTGCGGTACGACGTCCGCGAACTCCCCCGCGTACGGCGGGCAGTCCGGGAACGCCGCCCACAGCCGGGCGGTGAGCTCCGCGAACGGCGCGGCCGGCTCGGGCGGGGTGTGGATGGTGCCGTCGGGGAACGCCTCGACCCCGGTGAGGGCGAACCCGAAGGCGGGCGTCGCGGCGGCGACCCGGGCGACCGTCGCCAGCGCCTGCGGGTCGGGCGCCTCGCGCCACGGCGCCAGTGCGGTGACGTGCGCGTGGGTGAACGCCGGGTCCGCCGAGACCCAGGCCGGCTCGTAGTGCGCCCAGCGCGACCTGACGAACGGCTCCAGCGCCGGCACCGGCACGACCAGCACGGAGTGACCCACGACCGAGCACCGTAGCGGCCGGCGACTAGGTTGCCCCCATGACCGCGCCCGTGATCGCCCCGCCCGACCCCGCCACCCGCGAAGCCGCGACCGAGCGCCTCGCGGGCCTGGCCACGCCCGCGGGCGCGCTGGGCCGGCTGGGCGACGCCGGCGTGTGGGTCGCCGCGACCCAGGGACGGGTGCCGCCGGCGCCCCTGGACGACGTGCGGCTGGTGATCTTCGCCGGCGACCACGGGGTGGCACACCACGGCGTCTCCGCGTATCCCCCGGCGATCACCGGCGCCATGGTCCGTACCTTCGTCGCCGGCCGCGCCGGCGTCTCGGCGCTGGCCGGCGCGCACGGGGTCAGCGTGCGCGTGCTCGACCTCGGCGTGGACGACGACCTGGCCGACGTGCCCGCCGAGGTCCGCGCCCACAAGGTGCGCCGCGGTAGCGGCGCGATCCACCTCGAGGACGCCCTGAGCGCCGAGGAGACCGAGCGGGCGATCGCCACCGGACGGGCGGTCGCGGCCGAGGAGATCGCCGCCGGAGCGCAGCTGCTGCTCAGCGGCGACATGGGGATCGGGAACACCACCCCCGCGGCCGCGATGGTCGCTGCCGGGCTCGGCCTGCCCGCCAGTGAGGTGGTCGGCCGCGGGACGGGCGTCGACGACGCCGCCCTGGACCGCAAGACCGCGATCGTCCAGCAGGCGCTGGACCGCGCGGGCTACCGGCTCACGGACGCCGTCGAGACGCTCACGGCCCTCGCCAGCGCCGACCTCGCGGCCACCGTCGGCTACCTGCTGGAGGCCGCCGAGCGCGGCGTCCCGGTGCTGCTCGACGGCCTGATGTCGGTGGCCTGCGCCCTGACCGCGGACCGGATCGCCCCCGGTGCGGCGGCCTGGTACGCCGCCGGGCACCGCTCCACCGAGCCTGCCCAGACGCTCGCGCTCGCCAAGCTCGGCCTCGAGCCGCTGCTGGACCTGGGCCTGCGGCTCGGCGAGGGGTCCGGCGCCGTGGCCGCGGTGCCGGTGCTCCGCTCGGCGGTGGCGTTGCTGCGCGACGTCGCCCTGCTGACCGAGCTGCTGCCGGACGGGTGAGGCCGGCCGACCTCGGCCGCGGGCTGCTGCTCGCGGCCGGCACGCTGACCGCCGTCCGGGTGCCGCCGGTGACCGCGGTGACCCCGGCGACGGCCCGCGCGGCGATGCTGCTGGCGCCGCTGGCGGTGGCGCCGCTGGGCGCGCTCACGGTCGCGATCCTGGTGGCCGGGGACGCCCTCGGCCTGCCCCCTCTCGCGGTGGCGCTCGTCGCGCTCGGCGGCCTGGCGACGGGCAGCCGGGCGCTGCACCTGGACGGGCTCTCCGATGTTGCGGACGGGTTGACCGCGTCGTACGACCGGGAGCGGTCGCTGGCGGTGATGAAGGGCGGCACGGCCGGGCCGGCGGGCGCGGCCGCGCTGGTGCTCGTGCTCGGCGTCCAGGCCGCTGCGATGGCGGCCCTCGTCGGCGACGCCTCCGACGCGTTCCTGGCCGGCGCCGCGGTGTGCTCCTCGCGGGCGGCGCTGTGGATCACCACCGCCCGTACCGTGCCGCCGGCGCGCCGGGACGGGCTCGGCTCCGCCTTCACCAGCACGGTCCCGGTGGCCGCAGCCGCGCTGGGCTGGCTGGTGCTGGCCGGGGCGGCGGCGCTCGTCGACCCGCTGCGCGGCCCGGTGACCGTGGCGGCCGCTGCGGCCGTCGTCGTGGCGGTGACCCACCGCGCGGTCCGCCGGTTCGGCGGGGTGACCGGCGATGTGTTCGGCGCCGCGATCGAGCTCGCGCTCGCGGTGCTGCTGCTCGGCGCCGCCGCTGCCTGAGCCCCGGTTCGGCCTGCCCTGAGCCCCGGTTCGGCCTGCCCCGAGCCCCGGTTCGGCTCAGAGGCGGAGGACGCGGCCGGCGACCACCAGGTGCACCTCGTCGCAGACCTCGGCGACCCGCTGGTTGACGGTGCCGAGCAGGTCCCGGAAGAGGCGGCCGGAGCGGTGCTCGGGGACCACGCCGAGCCCGACCTCGTTGGTGACCAGCACCACCGGGCCGGTCGCGGTCGCCAGCGCGTCCACGACGCCCTCGACCTCGGCCAGCACGAGGCCCTCGACCTCCGCGGTCGGCGCCTCCCACAGCCCGGCGGCGTCGATCAGCCCGGTCAGCCAGGTACCGAGGCAGTCCACCAGCACCGCGCGTTCGCCGGCGTCGGCGATCGCGCCCGCGACGTCGAGCGTCTCCTCGGTCCGCCAGGACGCCGGCCGGCGCGCCCGGTGGGCGGCGACCCGCGCCGCCCAGTCCGGGTCGTCGAGCACGGGCCCGCAGGCGACGTACACGGCCCCGTCACCAGCCCCGTCACCGGCCCCGTCACCGGCCCGGCGCCCCGCCCCGGATCCGACCAGCAACCCCTCGGCGTGACGTGACTTCCCCGACCGGACGCCGCCCGTGACGAGGACGGCGAGGTTGCTCGCCATGGCGGCGACCCTATCCTTGGTCCTCGTGCTGATCCTGCTGCCGCCGAGCGAAGGCAAGACCGCTCCCGTTCGCGGGGCAGCCCTCGACCTGGACTCGCTCTCCCTCCCGCTGCTCACCGACACCCGCCAGCGGATGCTGGAGGCGCTGGTCGCGCTGTGCGGGAGCGACCCGAACCACGCCGCGAGCGTCCTCGGCCTCTCCCGCACCCAGTTCGACCTCGTCGCCCGCAACGCCGGGCTGATCGAGGCGCCGACCGCGCGCGCCGACCGGATCTACACCGGCGTGCTCTACGACGCCCTCGGCTTCGGCGAGCTCTCCACCGCGGCGAAGCGCCGCGCGACGGCGCGGGTCGCGGTCACCTCGAGCCTGTTCGGCCTGGTCCGCCCGGGCGACCGGATCCCGGCGTACCGCCTCTCCGGCGACGCGACCGTCCCCGGCGTCGGACAGGTCGCCGCCGCCTGGCGCGAGGCCCTGGGGCCGGCGATGGACGAGGCGCTCGGCCGCGGGCTGCTGGTGGACCTCCGGTCGACCATGTACGCCGGCTTCTGGCGCCCGCCCGCCGAGCTGGCGGACCGCGTGGCGACCGTGCGGGTGCTCCACGAGAAGAACGGCCGCCGGCAGGTGGTGAGCCACTTCAACAAGGCGACCAAGGGGCGCATCGTCCGGGCGCTGCTGGAGGACGGCGCGGACCCGCGCACCCCCGAGGACCTGGCCGGGGCGCTGGAGCGGCTCGGCTGGACCGTCGAGCCGGGGGCGCCGAGCCGCAAGGGCACCCAGCTCGACGTCGTCGTCGCCGACCTGTGAGCCGCCGCTCCGCCTGCCCGTGCGGCTCCGGCGAGCCGTGGGCCTCCTGCTGCGAGCCGCTGCTGCGCGGGGAGCGCGCCGCCGCCACGGCCGAGCAGCTGATGCGCTCGCGGTACGCCGCGTTCGTGGTCCACGACGCCGACCACCTGCTCGCCACCTGGCACCCGGCCACCCGGCCGGAGCGGATCGACTTCGACCCGCGGCTGCGCTGGACGGGGCTGCGGGTGCTGCGCACCGAGGCCGGGGGCGAGGACGACGCGAAGGGCGTCGTCGAGTTCGCCGCCGACCACGTGATCACCGAGCCGGGCGGCCACGGCGGCCCGGGCACCGCCGACCGGCCCGGCACCCTGCACGAGACCAGCCGGTTCTCCCGGCGGGAGGGGCGCTGGGTCTACGTCCGCGGCCGGCTGCACGACCCCGGCGCGTGAGCGCCCGCCGCCCCGGGGTGAAATGTCGATAGATCACCCCGCCCCGGGCGCGCCTCGCGATCCCGCGGGCGCCGGGGCGTAGGCTCGCCGCAGGCTGGGAGACCCCTCGAACAGCCCGCACCAGCACCGACCACCGACCACCACCGAGACCACGGCAGGCAGGAACACCGACGATGGCGCACCTCTCACTCGCTGGCGTCAGCGAGGACGGGCGCAAGCTTCTCCTGGTGAACGACGAGAACACCCTGTTCACCGTCGACATCACCCCTGCCCTCCGCGCCGCGATCGGCGGCAAGAACTCCCGCATCGGCCAGTTGGAGACGAAGATGAACAGCAGCCTGCGCCCCCGCGACATCCAGACCCGCATCCGTTGCGGCGAGTCCCCGGAGGCGGTGGCCGAGGCCGCCGGCACGACCGTCGAGGCGATCATGCCGTACGTCGCCCCGGTGGTCGCCGAGCGCGAGCACGTCGCCGAGCGGGCCCAGCGCTCGTCCCTGCGCCGCGGCGCGGGCGAGGGCGGTGCGTCGAGCTCCGGACGCGTGCTGGGCGAGACGGTGGCGGCCCACCTGCGCGGCCTCGAGGCCGACCCGTCGTCGGTCACCTGGGACGCCTACCGACGCGAGACCGGACGCTGGGTGCTGACCGCGACCTACGCGACCGCCAGCCGCAGCGGCACCGCGCGGTTCACCTTCGACCCGCCGGGCAACTACGCGCTGACCGACAACGACGACGCCCGCTGGCTGGTCGGCGACCTCGTCGGGTCCGCGCCCGCTCCGCGCGACGACCTGCTCCAGGCGCGCCAGCGTCGCATGGCCGCGATCTCCGACGAGCTGCCGCTCGGCGACGACGCGCTCGACCTGGCGACCTCCGAGCCGACCTCCGCCACCGCTCCGGGCGCGCCCGCGGAGCCGACCGAGCCCCGCCAGCCGGCCGCGCAGGCCCAGCCGGAGGTCGAGCCCGCTCCCCTCGAGCCCACCGCCGACGGCGAGCCGGACGTCCGCCCGCGCCGGACCCCGCCGAAGAAGCGCGGCCGCGCCTCGGTCCCCAGCTGGGACGAGATCATGTTCGGCGGCGGCGACCAGTAGGTCCCGCCAGGTCCCCGCGGCTGCCGGCTCCGGCCGGCGCTGTGGAGGAGCCGCACGGCCGGGCCCCCGGGTGCGGCACGCTGCGCGGGTGGCTGCACGCGCGGGGATCCAGGAGCCGGTGCCGCACGCCCTCGGCCGGGTGCTGCGGAGGGCCGTGCTCGAGCACGGCCGCGGCGAGGGTCGCCGGACCTACCCGCCCACGCTGAACGCCGGGTTCCCCGGCGGCGCCCGGCGGACCCTCGAGGTGCCCCCGAGCGCCGGGCTCGACCACTGCCTGCGGATCGAGGTGGTGCAGGCCATGGTCCGCGACCACCTGGCCGGCGGACGGGTCCCGCTGCTGTGGCTCACCCGGCCGCGGTTGCCGGACGACGCCGAGGGCGTCGACGACCAGGCCTGGGCCTCGGCGGTGCGCGCCGCGGGTGCCGAGCTCGGCGTGGACCTGGTCCTCGTGGTGGTCACCAAGCAGTCGTGGCGCGACCCGCGCACCGGCGTCGGGCGCGGCTGGCAGCGCCCGATCCGACGGGGGTGACCCCCGCCGGCCGACCCGTCACCAGGTGTGCACCGGCCGGTTGGAGTGCATCCCCTCGCGGTACTCCCCCAGCACGGTACGGAGCGCGCCGAGCCGCTGCTCGAGGCCGGCGCCGTCGGTGCCGACCTCCTTCATGCGCTGGCTGAACCACTCGGCGCCGTTGCGGCCGGTCAGGCAGCGCTGCTCGATGATCCCGAGGTAGCGGTCGATCTCGGCGCCGTCCACGCCCCACGACTCCAGGCCCTGCACGGCCAGCGGCAGCAGCCGGCGCAGCACCAGCTCGGCGACGGGGACCCCGCCGACACCGGGCCAGTAGAGGAGCGCGCCGATGCCGTCGCGGGAACCGGCGTGGAAGTTCTCCTCCGCGACCCCGAACGACATCTGCGACCACAGCGGCCGGTCGCTCTCGGCGAGGGCGCGGGTGAGCCCGAAGTAGAACGCCGCGTTCGCCACGGTGTCGACCACCGTCGGCCCGGCCGGCAGCACGCGGTTCTCCACGCGCAGGTGCGGCACGCCCCGGAAGATGTCGTAGACCGGCCGGTTCCACCGGTAGACCGTGCCGTTGTGGAGCCGCAGCTCCGAGAGGGTCGGCGTCCCGCCGGCCTCCAGCACGGTCAGCGGGTCCTCGTCGTCGGTGACCGGCAGCAACGCCGGGAAGTAGCGGACGTTCTCCTCGAAGAGGTCGAAGACCGAGGTCACCCACCGCTCGCCGAACCAGACCCGCGGGCGCACGCCCTGGGACTTGAGCTCCTCGCTGCGGGTGTCGGTCGCCTGCTCGAACAGCGGGATGCGGGTCTCGCTCCACAGCCGCCGGCCGAGCAGGTACGGCGAGTTCGCCCCCACCGCGACCTGCACCCCGGCGATCGCCTGGGACGCGTTCCAGTACGCCGCGAAGTGCTCCGGCGAGGTCTGCAGGTGCAGCTGCGTGCTGGTGCACGCGGCCTCGGGCATGATCGAGTCGGCGGTGGTCCGCAGCCGCTCGTCCCCGACGATGTCGATCAGGATGTCCTCGCCACGGGCCCGGAGGATCTGCTCGTCGAGCAGCTTGTAGCGGGGGTTGGCGCTGATCGTCTCCTCGGTGAGGTGGTCCGGGGTCAGGGTCGGCAGGATGCCGATCATCACCAGGTGCGCGTCGACGGAGGCCGACTGCACCTCGGCCTGGTTGAGGCTGCGCCGCAGCCCCTCCTCGTACCGCAGGAGGCCGCCGCCGCGGAGGAAGCCGGGCTCGACGTTCATCTCGATGTTGAACCGGCCCAGCTCGGTCTGGAAGTCCGGGTCCGCGATCGCCGCCAGCGCCTCGGCGTTGCGCAGCGCGGGATCCCCGGCCTCGTCGACCAGGTTCAGCTCGACCTCGAGACCGGTCTTGGGATCGTCGGTGTCGAAGACGGCCTCGTTCAGCATCCGCTCGAAGACGTCCAGGCACCGGTGCACCTTCTCCCGGTGCCGGGTGCGGTCGGCGCGGCTGAACTCCTGGGGGTCGACGTCCAGGCCCATGAAGGGAGACTAGCCCCGCTGCGCCTCGCTCAAACCACGATCACGCCCCGATCACGCCCCGAACGGCCCCCGACCGGCCCCGGTCACACCACGCTCCGCTCCCCGCGCCGCCCCGGCGGCACCGCCATCTCCAGCAGGGCGGCGAGCCGGGCCGCCCCGGCGTCGTCGGGCGCCACGCCACGCGCCCGGTCGACGGCGGCCCACGCCATCGCGCCGTCGCCGGCCCGCCAGGCGGCGAAGCCGAGCAGGGTCGCGACCGCCGGCACGTGGGACTCCGGCACCTGCGGCAGCACCCCGGCCCAGAGCCACCGCTCCTCGTCCGCGTCGCCGGACGCCTGGCCGAGGGCCACCTCCGCGGGCGCACTCGGCGGGGAGCCCAGTGCCGGCATCACCTCGGCGATCGTGGCCGCCGACGGCGCCCGACCGACCTGACGGCGGACCCAGGCGGCGACCTGTCCGGGTGCCGGCTCGGCACCCGGAGCACCCGCCCCGGCCAGCGCGGCCTCCACCGCCGCCACCGCTGTGGGGTCGGACCGCAGCGAGGCGACCATCTCCGCGCGCGTGCGGAACGGGAGCCGGCCCTCCACCATCGCCTGCACGACGAACGGGTGGCTGCTGACGTCGTACTCCACCGGCGCCTCGCCGTGCGCCGTCGCCTCCCCCTGCGCCCGGTCCAGGCGGCGGTAGCGGCGCGCGTCGGCCCAGAGCGCCTGCAGCACCGCGACGCCGCTGCGCCGGGCGCCGCGCCGCAGCGCGGCCCAGGTCGGCTCGGCGTCCGCCACGTCCTCGCTGTAGAAGAGGAAGACCACCCCGCGCACCCCGTGCCTCCGCGCCGGCTCGAGGAACAGCTCGGCGACCTCGGCCGCGTCCGCGCGCCGGCCCGGCAGGTCGAGCCGCGCGTGGAAGGGCCGACGCGCGCCGAAGGTCAGCATCACCACCGACTGCTCGGGCCAGAAGCCGAGCAGCACCGGGGCGAGGGCCAGCAGGTCCTCGGGCGAGCGCGCGGTCAACCGCAGCGGTGGGCGACCGCCCGTGGGCGGGACGCGCTCGGGCGGGTGCTCGGGGACTCCTGGTGTGATCGCCATGCCCCGACCCTGGCGGACGCGACCGGCAGGACCGCCCCACCCGCGACGGCCTGGGGACCGTTCGGGCGCCGCCACCGGGCTGTGGACGACCGGGTGGCTCGCGGTGGGAGTGGCGGGGACTACGGTGCACCCGTGCGTGCCCAGGCCTCGGTCCTCCACCTGGACCTCGACGCCTTCTTCGCCGCCGTCGAGCAGCGGGACAAGCCGTCGTTGCGCGGCAAGCCGGTCGTGGTCGGCGGCACCGGCGGCCGGGGCGTCGTCGCGACGGCCTCCTACGAGGCGCGCGCCTTCGGGGTGCGGTCGGCGATGTCGACGCGGGAGGCGCGGGCCCGGTGCCCGCACGCGGCGTACCTGACGGGTCGCTTCCACGCCTACCGGACGGCCAGCCGCGCCGTGATGGAGGTCCTGCGCTCCCACTCCCCGCTGGTCGAGCCCCTCTCCCTCGACGAGGCGTTCGTGGACCTGGCCCGGGCCGACCTGCCCGACCTGGAGCTCGCAACCGTCACCGCGTTCGCCGAGCGCCTGCGCGCCGAGGTGGCCGAGGTGACCGACGGGCTGACCGCGTCGGTCGGCCTCGGCAGCTCCAAGTTCATCGCGAAGGTGGCCAGCGACCTGGACAAGCCTGACGGCCTGGTCGTCGTCCCGCCCGGCACCGAGCTCGAGCTGCTGCGGCCGATGAAGGTGGGCGTCATCCCCGGCGTCGGCCCGGCGACCGCCGAGCGCCTGCGCCGCCTCGGCGTGCACACGGTCGCCGACCTGGAGCGGATGGGCGAGGACGAGCTGGTCCGCGAGCTCGGCAAGGCGCACGGCCACTCGCTGCACCGCCTCGCCCGGGCCGAGGACGACCGCCCGGTGGAGCCCGAGCGCGAGGCCAAGTCGGTCAGCGTCGAGGCGACCTACGAGCACGACCTGACCGACCGCCGCCAGCTCGAGGCGGTGCTGACCCGCCAGGCCGGGGAGGTCGCCCGGCGCCTCGCCGCCGGCGGCCAGTCGGGGCGCACCGTGACGATCAAGGTCCGGCTCTACGACTTCTCGACCTCCAGCCGCTCCACCACGCTGCCCTCCCCGACGGACAGCGCCACCACGATCGGCCGGCTGGCCCGCGCGCTGCTCGCCGACCTCGACACCTCCGGCGGCGTCCGGCTCCTCGGCGTCGGCGTCTCCGGGCTCGCGGACTGGGTGCAGGAGGACCTGTTCGGCGGCGAGGACGAGCAGGAGGAGGCCCCCGCGGACGCCGCCGAGGACGCCGCCACGGCTCCACCCGAGGCCGGGGCCCGCGCCCGCACGGACTGGCCGCCCGGCGCCGACGTCTCCCACGAGGAGCACGGCCGCGGCTGGGTCTGGGGGTCGGGGCGCGGCGTCGTCACCGTCCGTTTCGAGACCGCCGAGACCGGCCCCGGGCCCGTCCGCTCCTTCCGCGCCGACGATCCGGCGCTGAGCCGCTGGCGCCCGCCCGCCGAGGAGGATGGGGCGTCCGGCTAGCGTTCCCCACATGTCCCCCGCGCCGGAGCCCACGACCGCACCCGCCACCAGCACCGCCACCAGCACCGCCACCAGCACCGCCAGCACGCCCACCGCACCGCCGGTGGCGCCGGCCCGGCCGGTCACCGCCACCCACCACGGCCGCGAGCGCACCGACGCCTACGACTGGCTGCGCGCGAAGGACGACCCCGAGGTGCTGGGCTACCTGGAGGCCGAGAACGCCTGGACCGAGGCCCGCACCTCCCACCTGGCCGACCTGCGCGCCGCGGTCTTCGAGGAGATCAAGGCCCGGACGCTGGAGACCGACCTGTCGGTGCCGACGCGGGTGCGCGGCTACTGGTACTACAGCCGCTCCTTCGAGGGGAAGCAGTACGGCGCCAGCTGCCGCGTCGCGGTCACCGACCCGGCCGACTGGACCCCGCCGATGCCCGCGGACGCCCGCCCCGACGAGCCGGCGCTGCCGGGCGAGGAGGTGCTGCTCGACCTCAACGAGCTGGCCGAGGGCCACGACTTCTTCTCCCTGGGCGGCTCCGCGGTCAGCAGCGACGACCGCATCCTGGCCTACGCGACCGACGTCGTCGGCGACGAGCGCTACACCGTCCGGTTCCTCGACCTGGAGACCCGCGAGCACCTCGCCGACGAGCTGACCGACGTGCTCGGCGGCGTCACCTGGGGCACCGCCAGCAGCGGGCACACCGGGCACTGCTACTACACGACCGTCGACGAGACCTGGCGCCCCGACAAGGTCTGGCGGCACCGCCTCGGCACCCCGCAGAGCGAGGACGAGCTCGTCCTCCACGAGACCGACCCGCGGTTCAACGTCGGCGTCGGCCGCACCCGGAGCCGGCGCTACGTGGTGGCCGCCGCCGGCAGCCGCACCACCACCGAGTACCACCTGCTCGACGCCGCCGACCCCGCCGCCGTACCGGTGGTCTTCGCGGAGCGCAGCGAGGGCGTCGAGTACTCCCTGGACCACCTGGTGGTCGGCGGCCAGGACCGCTTCGTGGTGCTGCACAACGCCACCGGCCCGGAGTTCGAGCTCGGCTACGCCGCCGGGCCGGCGCCCGCGGACGGGTGGACCCCGCTGCTCCCCCACGACCTGGCGGTCCGGCTGGAGGACGTGGACGCGTTCGCCGGTCACCTGGTCGTCCAGCAGCGCAGCGAGGGCCGGACGCGGATCCGGGTGCTGACGCTCGGCGACGACCCCGACGCCCCCGTCACCGACGACCGCCTGCTCGAGGTCGGCGGCGACCTGGCCACCGTCGGCCTGGGCGGCAACCCCGCCTTCGACCAGCCCGTGGTCCGGGTCGGGATGACGAGCATGGCCCAGCCGTCCTCGGTCTACGACGTCGACCTGGTCACCTCCGAGGCGACCCTGCTCAAGCGCGCCCCCGTGCTCGGCGGCTTCGACAGCGACGACTACGAGGAGCACCGGCTCTGGGCGACCGCACCCGACGGCACCGAGGTGCCGATGTCACTGGTGGTGCGCAAGGGCGTCCGCACGTCCGGGCCGGTGCCGCTGGTGCTCTACGGCTACGGCGCCTACGAGGCGTCGATGGACCCCTACTTCTCGATCTCCCGGCTCTCGGTGCTCGACCGCGGCGCGGCCTTCGTGATCGCCCACGTGCGCGGCGGCGGCGAGATGGGCCGGCACTGGTACGACGACGGGAAGATGGAGCACAAGCAGCACACCTTCGACGACTTCATCGCCTGCGCCCGCCACCTGGTCGCGACCGGCTGGACCACGCCGGACCGGCTGGTCGCCCAGGGCGGCAGCGCCGGCGGCCTGCTGATGGGCGCGGTGGCCAACCAGGCCCCCGAGGCGTTCGGCGGCATCGTCGCCGAGGTGCCGTTCGTGGACGCGCTGACCTCGATGCTGGACTCCAGCCTGCCGCTGACCGTCGGCGAGTACGACGAGTGGGGCAACCCCGAGGGCGACGCGGCGGCGTACGACCGGATCGCCGGCTACGCGCCGTACGACAACGTCGCCGACCTGCCCTACCCGCCGATCCTGGCGATCACCTCCCTCAACGACACGCGGGTGCTGTACGTGGAGCCGGCCAAGTGGGTCGCCCGGATCCGGGCGACCGCCCCCGGCGCCGACGTGCTCCTGAAGACGGAGATGGCCGCCGGGCACGGCGGCGTCTCGGGCCGCTACCGCGCCTGGGAGGAGATCGCGTTCTCCCTGGCCTGGGTGCTGGACCGGATGGGGCTGGCCGACCGGTCGCCGATCGCGGCGCCCGCGGCGTCCCCACAGGCATGAGGCGAAGTTGAGAACTCCCTGAGAGTCCGCATTCGCGGCAACTTCCATGTTTGCCCGCTCGTCGGAACCGGTAAGAGCGCGGTGGGACATCCGGGAATCGGAGGTCCCACGACAGCGTTGGAACCAGTGCCGGGCACGATGGGCCCGGTCGGGCGAAGGAGGTTCGCGATGGCGACTGCAGCGAGCAGGACCGCGGGGCGGCGGGGCAACGTGCGGGAGATCGAGGGGCGCGACAGCGTCGGCCTCTACCTGGACGAGATCGCCCGGACGCCGCTCCTCGACGCCGCCCGCGAGGTCGAGCTGGCCAAGACCATCGAGGCCGGCCTCCTCGCCGAGCACCTCCTGGCCGAGGGCCGCTACGGCCGGCGGAAGGGTTCGCCGAAGGGCAGCCCGACCAAGGAGGAGCTGGAGTGGATGGCCGAGGAGGGCCAGAACGCGATCGACGAGTTCATCACCGCGAACCTCCGCCTGGTGGTCTCGATCGCGCGCAAGTACGGCCGCGCCCAGATGCCGATGCTCGACCTCATCCAGGAGGGCAACACCGGCCTGATCCGGGCGGTCGAGAAGTTCGACTACGCCAAGGGCTACAAGTTCTCCACCTACGCCACCTGGTGGGTGCGCCAGGCGATCACGCGCGGCATCGCCCAGCAGGCCCGCGTCGTCCGGCTCCCCGTGCACGTCGTCGAGGAGCTCAACCAGGTCAGCGGCGCCCGCCGCACCCTGGAGCGGCAGCTGGGCCGTGAGCCCGAGCCGGCCGAGATCGCGACCGAGCTCGGCATGGACGTCGACCGGGTCCTGGACCTGATGTCCTGGGGCCGCGACCACGTCAGCCTCGACACCCCGGTGGACGAGGACGGCGACACCTCGCTGGGCGACCTGATGGCGCAGGAGACCTCGCCGAGCCCCGACCTGACGGTGCTGGACACCGAGGCCCGGGACCGGCTCAACCTGCTGGTCGACCAGCTCGACCCGCGCGCCGCCGACATCATCCGAGCCCGCTACGGCCTGGTCGACGGCCGCCAGCACAAGCTCGCCGACATCGGCACCAAGCACGGCATCTCCGCCGAGCGGGTGCGACAGCTGGAGCGCGAGGCGCTCCAGAAGCTGCGCCGCCTGGGCGACCCCGACCTGGCCGCCTGACGACGCGCGAGCGCCGGGTCGGCCCCGTCCCCCGCCGGCCCGGCGCCTCGCACCTCCCGCAGCGCGAGTTGGGGGAAAACGACCTCCGAATTTCGACAAAACGACAGCCGCGCCCCGATGCACGTGGGGGCGCGGCTGTCGTTTTGTCGAAATTCGGAGGTCGTTTTCCCCCAACTCGCGCTATGCCGTGAGAGTCGCGTAGATCTCGGCGACCCGCGCCCGCAGGTCCTCCAGGCTGCCGGTGTTGTCGATGACGTGGGTCGCGATGGCCCGGCGCTGGTCGCGGGTGGCCTGGGCGGCGATCCGCCCCGAGGCGTCCTCGGCGGTCCAGCCGCGGTCGCGCAGCATCCGCTCCACCTGCACCTCCTGCGGTACGTCGACGACGACCACCGCGTCGAACTCCTGGTGCCGCCCGGACTCGGCGAGCAGCGGGATGTCGTGCACGACGACCGCACCCTCGGGCGCCTCGGCCTCCCGCGCGGCGTAGAGCTCGAAGACCAGCGGGTGCACGATCGCCTCGAGCCGGCGCCGCTGCTCGGCGTCGCCGAAGACGATCGACCCGACCTTGGCCCGGTCCAGTCCCCCGTCGGCGTCGAGCACCTCCGGGCCGAACGCCTCGACGACCGCGGCCAGCCCGGGGGTGCCGGGCTCGACCACCTCGCGGGCGAGCTGGTCGGCGTCGATCACGACGGCGCCCAGCTCCCGCAGGATCCCGGCCACGGTGCTCTTGCCCGACGCGACACCGCCGGTGAGTCCTACGCGCATGCCGGCAAGGCTAGCGTCGGGCCCGGGTGGGAGGATCCCGGCATGCCCGACGCCGCCCCCGTCCTCTCCCCCGGCGACCGCGTGGCACTGCTCGTCCCCGGCACGGAGACCTACCTGGACACGGTGCACCGCCTGCTCACCGCGGGCATCCTGCCGATCCCGCTGGACCCGCGGCTGACCGAGGGCGAGCGGGAGCGGATCCTGGCGGTGGTGCGCCCGCACCGGGTGGTCGCCGACGAGGCCGCGCTGGCCGACCTGCACGCCGACCTGGTCCGCACGCTGCCGGCGCCCGGCCTGCCGCTGGCCCGGCCGATGCACTGCACCAGCGGCACCACCGGCACCCCCAAGGGCGTCGACTCGGGCGTCCTCTCGCGGGCCGACGCGCGGGCGCTGGTCGACGAGGAGCGGGAGCTGTGGGGCTTCCGCGGCGACGACGTGCACCTGGTGCTCAGCCCGCTGTACCACTCCGCGCCGCTCCGCTTCGCCCTCGGCACCCGCCTGGCCGGCGGCCGCGTCGTGCTGCCGGGCCACTTCGACCCGGCGGCCGTCACGGCGGCGATCGAGCGGGAGCGGCCGACCACGATGTTCTGCGTCCCGGCGCACCTGCAGCGCCTCTTCGCGCACTGGGACGAGGTCGGCACGCCGGACCTCTCCTGCTTCCGGCTCGTCGCGCACGCCGGCGCGCCCTGCCCGACCGAGGTCAAGGAGCGGCTCATCGAGGCCTTCCCGCCGCACACGACCTGGGAGTTCTACGGCTCGACCGAGGGCCAGTTCACCGCCTGCCGCAGCGAGGAGTGGCAGGCGCACCCGGGCACCGTCGGCCGCGCCCGCCCGGGCCGCCGGCTGAGCGCCGACCCGGACGGCACCCTGTGGTGCGTGGTGCCGGAGTTCGCCCGGTTCTCCTACTTCGGCGACCCCGCCAAGACGGCGGCGGCCTGGCGGGAGACCCCGGACGGGCCCGCCTTCTCCGTCGGCGACCACGGACGGATCGACGCCGACGGCTACGTCTACCTGGACGGCCGCCGCGAGGACCTGATCATCACCGGCGGCGTGAACGTCTACCCGACCGAGGTCGAGCTGGTGCTCGGCGGCTGCCCCGGCGTCGTCGACGTCGCCGTGTACGCCGAGGACGACCCGGACTGGGGGCAGCGGGTCTGCGCGGCGGTCGTCGTCGGGGCCGGTCACGGTCCCGACGAGGCCGGGCTGGCGGCGTACGCGCGGGAGCACCTGGCCCCGCCGAAGCGGCCGAAGACCTGGCGCTTCCTCCCGGAGCTGCCGCGCACGCTGACCGGGAAGGTGCGCCGCACCGACCTCGCCCCCGACCCGACCGGCCAGCCGACCGCTCAGCAGGCGAACTGACGCCGGTACTCCAGCGGGCTGACCCCGCGGACCCGGCCGAAGTGGTGGCGCAGGGTGGCCGCGTTGGCGAAGCCGACCTCGCTGGCGATCCGCTCCACGGGGTGGGCGGTGCCCTCGAGCATCTCCTCCGCGGCGGCGACCCGCTGCCGGGTGACCCAGGTGTGCGGCGTGGTGCCGGTCTCCGCGCGGAACCGGCGGGCGAACGTGCGCGGCGACATGTGGGCGCGGCGCGCGAGCTCCTCGACGCTGTGGTCCTCGGCGAGGTTCTCCACCACCCAGGTGAGCAGCGGGCCGAGGGTGTCGGCGTCGCAGTCGGGCACCGCGCGGGCGATGAACTGGGCCTGCCCGCCGTCGCGATGGGGCGGTACGACGGCGCGGCGGGCGATGGTGCTGGCCACGGCCGCACCGTGCTCCTGGCGCCAGACGTGCAGGCAGGCGTCGAGGCCGGCGGCGGTGCCGGCGCTGGTGACCACCTGGCCGGAGTCGACGTAGAGCACCTCCGGCACCACCCGGGCCGTGGGGTGGTCGCGGCGGAGCTTGTCGGTGTACATCCAGTGCGTGGTGCACTCGCGGTCGTCGAGCAGCCCGGCGGCGCCGAGGATGAACGCGCCGGTGCACACGGAGAGGATCCGCGCGCCGCGCTCGTAGCCCTCCCGCACCGCGTCGATCACGGACTGCTCGGGGAGCCCGCCGTTGGGGATGGCCGGGACGGCGATCAGGTCGGCCTCCCGGGTGCGGCCGAGGTCGAAGCCCGCCTGCATGGTGAACCCCATCGTGGTCCGCATCGGCTCGCTCGTGGCGGCGCAGACGGCGAAGTCGATCGGCGGCACGCCGTCGGCGGTCCGGTCCACGCCGAACGCCTCGCAGAGCACGCCGAGCTCGAAGGGCGCGACGCCGTCGAAGGCGAGCACGGCGACGTTGGTCAGCACCCGACCATGGTGCGCCACACATGGCAGGAAATCAATGGAGACAGGCTTTTCTGCCACTGGTGGCGGATAGTCGATGGGCGAATGATTTCTGCCATGACCATCATCCTCACCGCCCTCGCCCTGTCCGCCACGTTCACCGCGCTCGCCGCGTGGACCCGCCACGACCGCTTCACCGCCCGCTGAACCCGCGTCACATGGATCTCGGTCGGGTCTCGGCTCCGAGAGCGACGAGAATCCATGTGACGCGGAACCGCCGGCCACTCAGGCGTCGAGCACCTCGGCGGCGCCGCGCTTGCCGGACTCGATCGCGCCGTCGATGAAGGCCCGCCAGCGGGTCGCGGTGTGCGAGCCGGTGAAGTGCACCCGGCCCTCGGGGCGGCCCAGCGCCGCCTCGTACTTGCCGAACTGGCCGGCACGGAAGGTCGCCCAGGTGCCGTAGGAGAACTCGTCGTGCACCCAGTCGTGGGCCGCGGCGTCGACCACCTCGGCCTCGGGGCAGTACTCCCGCACCGCGCGCTGGACGTCGGCCAGGTCGCTCGCGTCGACCCGGTCGTGCTCCGGTGCGAAGCAGACCAGCACGGTGCCCTGCTCCGACTCGTGCATCGCGCCGACGTAGTCGAACGAGGTGCCCCAGCCGTAGCCGCTGATGTCCTCGGGCACGTTCCTCGCCAGCGCCCACACCTTCTGGCCCTGGCCGGCGTGGTTCTCCTGCGAGGCGGCCAGCTTGTCGGCGGGCAGCGCCGGCTCCCAGGCGATGTCCTTGAGCACGCCGATCGGGACCGTCACCAGCACCCGGTCGGCGGTGACCTCGCCGCCGTCGTACGCGATCGCGACGCCGTCGGCGCCCTGGCGCACCGAGCGCACCGGCGAGGAGAGGCGCACCTCGCCGCGCACGTCGGCCAGCATCGCGTCGGCCAGCGACTTCGTGCCGTCGGTGAACGTGAAGCCGAGCACCGAGGCCTGGACCATCCCCCAGAGCGAGTTGTCCATCGAGGCGCACCACCGGATGATGTCCAGCGCCGACCCCGAGGACTCGTGGGCGTTGGCGCAGCCGCAGAACCAGGAGATCAGCAGCTCGCGGGCGTTGCCCTTCAGCCCGACGTTGTCGGCCCACTCCTCGATCGAGACGTCGAGGTCCTCCAGGCCCTGCTCCGAGAGCGGGCGGGTGTAGTCCAGGCGGTCCCCCGCGGCGAGCAGCTGGCGCACGGCGTGCTCCAGGTCGCCGTACTCGGCCGGCGTGCAGGGCAGCAGGCTGTCCAGCACCTTGCCGCCGGCCGACCAGGTCATCCGCTCGGGCAGCACCGAGTCCTGGATCGGTACGCCGTAGCGCTCGACCTCGCCCCAGACGTGGGTCTGCTGGGGCACGATCCAGGTGCCGCCCATCTCCAGGCCGACGCCGCCGAGCAGGTCGGTGCGGTACCAGGTGGAGCCGCCGATCCGGTCGCGGGCCTCGAGGACGAGGACGTCCTTGCCGGCCTCGCCGAGCTCGCGGGCGGCGGTCAGGCCGGAGAAGCCGGCGCCGATCACGACGACGTCGTGGTGGGTCTGGGATGCGTTCATGGGGATCTCCTCGGTGGGGACGAAGCGGGGGTCAGGCGTCGGCGAGCACGGCCGACGGGACGGACGGGGCGAGGCCGAGGTCGGGCATCGGCTGCGGCACCCGGGCGGTGAGCAGGAGGTAGCTGATCGCGGCGGCGCCGCCGGCCAGGATCGGGCTCAGGTCGATGCCGCCGGTGAGGTCGAGGATCGGTCCGTGGTACATCGTGGTGTCGACCGACAGCACGCCGATCGCGGTGCCGATCGCCCAGGCGACGGTCGCGCTGGCCGACCAGCCGGCGCGGTACCAGTAGAGGCCGCCCCGCGAGCGCCGGTTGTAGACCTGGAGCGCGTCGACGTCGTAGGTGCCGCGGCAGCGGGCGAACCCGATCACCGTGATCACCGCCCACGGCGTGCCGGCCGCGGTCATGATCAGCAGGAAGGCGGTCACCGCGTCGGCGGCGTCCCAGACGAAGTAGCCGGTGACCACCAGCGCCATCGACAGCACCGAGATCGCGATCGTCGCCTTCACCCGGCTCAGCGCGGGGACGATGGCGTCGAGGTCCAGGCCCATCGAGTAGAGCAGCACGCCGGCGTTGCCGACGGTGCCGAAGACGCCGTTGAGCAGCAGCAGCGGCAGGAACCACAGCGGCGTCGCGGCGACCAGGCCGGTCACGTAGTCGTCGCCGGCACGCGCCGCGAACGTCGTGAACATGCCGAACAGCTGCGGGATCAGCAGGCCGAGCGCCAGGCCGGCGGCCGTGGCGACCAGCACGCGGCGGTCGGAGTGGCGCCGCGGGGAGACGTAGCGGGTGTAGTCGCCGAGCAGCGTGATGAAGGCGACCGGGCCGGAGATGCCGGTCGCGACGAAGGCCAGGAACCAGGTGGTCCAGAAGTCGCCGAGCAGGTAGCCGCCGTCGACCACCGGCGCCGCGTCGAACGAGCCGGCCAGTGCCAGCATGCCGGCCGCCATCAGCACGGTCATGCCGACCGCGAGCACGCGGCCGAGCCGGGCGAGCAGGCGGTAGCCGAACACCGCCACCATCACCGCGGCGGCGGCCAGGCCGGCGTACACGATCACGTAGGAGACACTGCCGTTGGGCAGCCCGACCAGCTCGGAGAGCGGCTCGACGACGGCCGCGCCGCCGGTCCAGATGGTCAGCGAGGCGTAGCCCAGCGAGAGCAGCAGGCCGATCATCGAGCCGATCAGCCGGCCGCGGACCCCGAAGGAGGCGCCGCTGCTGGTCGAGAGGTTGGTGCCGGTGCGCGTCGAGATCAGCGCCATCGGCGCGACCAGCAGGATCGCCAGGCCGGTGCCGGCGACCTGGGCGGTCAGGCAGGCCCAGAAGCCGAGGCCGAAGGTGGCCGGGAGCCATCCGAAGATCACCAGGCCGAGGCAGAGGTTGGTGCCGACCAGGATCGACAGCACATCCCTCGGCCGCGCGGTGCGCTCGGCCTCGGGGATGGTGTCGACGCCGTGCACCTCGATGCCGTGTGCCTCGCTGCGCGCCGTCCGCGTCTCAGCCATGTCGCTCCTCAGTGTCGCCCGGTGCTCATCCGCCCGGTGCTCGTCTGCCCGTGTTCACACCAGGGTGAGCCAGGTCACTCGGCACCGGCAGCGGCGGATCCTCCAATCTCGACCAGGTGGGTTGGAGGATCCGACAAGGCCGCGGGTGACGGCCGTCCCACGATCAGGCCGGCGGGAGCGCCCGCAGCGCGAGGAAGAGGTCGACGCGGTCGGCCGTGGAGGCGAGGGAGCGCCCGGTCAGCTCCTCGACCCGCTTCATCCGGTGGCGCAGCGTGTTGATGTGGACGTGCAGCGTCTCGGCGCTCTCCTGCCACCGGCCGCCGCTGTCCAGGAAGACCCGCAGGCTGGCGACCAGCTCGGTGCCGCGGTCGCGGTCGCTGTCCAGGACGCCACCCAGCACGGTCCGCGCCAGCGCCTGCAGCACCGCGGGGTCCTGGGCCGCCAGCAGCAGCGCCGGGCTGGCCAGCTCCTCATGGGTGAGCCAGCCCTCGGCGCCGCGCGCCACGAGCACGTCGACCGCGTGCCGGGCCTGCAGCAGGCTGACCCGCAGGTCCGCCACGCCGCCAGGCTGCCCGACGCCGACGTAGCCGCCCGCCTCCGCCCGTCCGGCGTCCGCGCCCACGAGCAGCACGAGGTCGTCGGCCCGCTCCACGACCAGGTACGGCGCGAGCGCGTCGGCCAGGCGCGCGGCGTCGGCCCCCCGCGCGACCAGCGCCCGCAGCGGGCGGTCCACCGGCACCCCGAGCAGCTCCAGGCGCGCGGAGATCGGCTCGACCGCCGCACCCGCGGCGATCCAGTCCACGACCTCCCACGCGTAGCGCTGCTCGGTGCTGCGCAGCGCGTGCGCCCGCTCCAGCTCCAGCGCCAGGAAGGGCATGGCGCTGGCGACGGCGGCCTGGACGTCGACGTCGAGCTCGGCGAGCGGCTGCGGCAGCACCAGGGACGCCTCGGCGAGCCCCTCGCCGATCAGCGCCACGGGGAACCCGGGCACCGGCCGCGGCCCGTGCTCCGTCGTACCGGCGACGACGGCGACCTGCAGGCCGAGGCGCCGGCGCAGCACCCGCAGCACCGAGTCCACGCCGCGCTCGGCGCGGAGCGCGGTCACGATCGCGCCGTGGTGCTCGAGCTGGCGGCGCAGCGGCGCCTCCCACTCGGCCCGCTTGGCAGCCACGAACGCCTCGACGAGCTGCACGAAGGGCACGTCGACGGGCACCACGAAGAAGGTCAGCCCGCGGCCTGCGGCGGCCGCGACCAGGTCCTCGGGCGGCTCGTCCTCGGCGAGCAGCCTGCCGAAGCCGATCGCCACCGCGCCCGCCCGCGCGACCGACGCGACCCAGTCGGCCGGCGCGACCCCGAGCCGGCTCCAGGCCCCGGTCGTGAGCACCACCTCGCCGCCGCGGAGGAACTCGTCGGCCTGCGCCACCTCCATGGTGTGCACCCAGCGCACCGGGCGCTCCAGGTCGCCCCGGACGCGCACCTCCAGCCCGAGGGCGGAGTCCCCGACCAGCTCCGACAGCAGCATCCGCGTCCTCCCCGCGTCCGAGGCGCCGATTCTCCCACCCGGGCCGCGCCCGGCGCGGATCAGCGCAGGACGCGGATGCGCAGGCGCCCGACGCGGTCCTCGCCGACCGCCCAGGACCGCACCACGCCGCGGCTCTCGGCCGGTGCGTCCGCGGCGGTGCGGCGCACCACGACCTTCATCGTCACCGAGTCGCCCGGAGCCAGCTTCGGCGAGCGCCACGTGCCGCCGCGGACGGCGGCCGAGACGTTCCGGCCGGCCACCCGGTAGGACCACTCGTGGGCCGCCGTCCGCGCCGGGCCGGCGAGCACCAGCCGGCGCGCGCGCGAGCTGACGTTCGTGGCCCGGACCGTCACCTTGGCGGTGGAACCGCGGCGCGGCGTACGGATCTCGGCGCGACGCAGCCACTCACCGTCGGCGCGGGCGCGCAGCGTCGGGCGGGTCTCGGCGACGGTGTAGTCGCGCTTCGCCACGGTCCGGTTGCCGGCACCGTCGACGGCGATCACCCGCATCGTGCGGGAGCCCGGCTTCCCGGTGCGGAGGCCCTTGGCCCGGCAGGACTGCAGGGTGGAGCCGCCCCGGTCGGTGCACGTGACCCGCGGCGAGACCTTGTCGCCGACGTCGTAGCGCCCGCCTCGCGGGAGGCGGACCTCCACCACCGGCGCGATCGCGTCGGGGACGTCGCCCCAGTCGGCGCGGTAGCTGAGGGTGGAGAAGTCCTCCGGGTCGCGGTCCAGGTCGACGAGGTCCCAGACCACCGTGCCGGCCGCGTCCACCTGCGTCGCCACGCCACCGGGGCTGGAGGCCCAGCCGATGAGGGTGTCCCCGTCGCCCAGGCGCTGCGCCGACCCGGCGAAGTAGGAGAACCGGCTGGGGTCCGAGTAGCTCCAGACCAGCCGCGCCTGTCCGGGCGTGCCCCCGTCCGGCTGGCTCTCCAGCGCGTACTCCGTGACCCGGGTGATGGCGCGGTTGATCGTCGGGCCCTCCCGGTCGGACGGATCCACGCAGTACGACGGGTTCTCGCCGAGCGCGGCGGACCCGTTGTCGAAGACGAGGATGTGCCCGTCGGCCAGGGGCCGGACGGTGTGCTGGGCGCAGGGACCGCCGTGCGGGTCGTCGAGGAACTCGAAGTCGGACCGGCGTCCGCCGAACCGCCACACGATGTCGCCGGGCTCGTGGTCGTCCTCGGCGGTCCGGCCCGGCCACGCGATCTTGAGCGCCGCACTCAGGTGCCGGAACGAGGCGAGGATGTCGCCGTCGTCCATGAACTCGATCGAGTTGATGTGCACGTAGTCCGGGCTCGAGCCGGCGGTGGTCTCCGCGGCGAGCTCCGGGTGGTCCGCGCTGTCCCAGGTGAAGACAACGTCGCCGTCCGCGTCGACCTCCTGGATCACGGCCTCGGTCAGCCCGGTGTCGTCGTCGGGCTCGTAGCCGATCAGCACCCCACTGCCGTCGGGGCGCAGGATCGCGTCGTGGCTGTCGGTGTTGGGCATGGTCCCGTCGTCGTCGATGCGCAGGCGATCGACCTCGCTGAACGTCTCGTCCAGCCTCACGATGTCCCAGTCGCCCTCGGCCCCCACCGTCCCGCTGTTGAACGCGGCGAACGAGTACTGGCCGTCGCGCGCCTTGAAGTCGGCGACCGGGCGGCCCACGTCCTCGGCGACGAGCGGCGCGCCGTGCCGGTCGACGGCCGTGATCAGGTTGCCGGTCGTCAGCAGCGTCGGACCCACCTCGGCGGACGACGTGTCGACCGCGGCGGAGAACCGCGGGTACGTCGGCGGCACCACGACCAGCGCGTACGCCGACGGGGTGCGGCCGTCGTCGAAGATCACCGAGATCTCGTCCCCGGTCGTCAGGCCGGTCAGGCGCGTCGTACCCGTGCTCGGGGAGCCGTTGACCAGCACCGTGCCGCCGGCGGCCCGCGTGGTCGCGGCGACCTTCACGGCCCCCTTGCTGCGGACCGCGTACCGCGTGATCGCCGGGTCGAAGGCCGGGCTCAGGCTCACGCCCTTCCCGCTGACCTCGATGGTCCGCGCCGGAGCGACAGCCCGCGCGGTCTCACCGTGCGCCACCGCGGGCAGCACCACCGGCCCGGCTCCGAGGCCCAGCACCAGCGCCAGGCCCACCTTCACAGTCGCGCGCTTCAACGACAACGCTTCCGTCCCCTCGATCGGTCCGGCGCCGCCGGCGTTGGGGCGCCCAGTGTCCGTTCGGCCGACGGATCACCCATGTGACCGAAATAACGAACGGCCCCGACGATAGACGTCGGGGCCGTTCGCGGTGCTACCGGGGTCAGTTACCGCCGGTCAGCTTCTCGCGCAGGGCCTGCAGGGCCTCGTCGGAGGCCAGCGAGCCGCCGGTCTCCTCGGCGCCGCGGTCGTTGCCACCGGACGAGTACGACGACGCGTCGCCGGCCTCGATCTCGGCCTGCTTCGCCTCGGCCTGCTGCTTGACGTGGGCCTCCCAGCGGGCGTGGGCCTTGGCGTACTGCTCCTCCCACGTGGCGCGCTGCTCGTCGTAGCCCTCGAGCCACTCGCCCGACTCCGGGTCGAAGCCCTCGGGGTAGATGTAGTTGCCCTGCTCGTCGTAGGTCGCGGCCATGCCGTACAGCGTCGGGTCGAACTCCTCGACGTCCGCGGCGGCGGTGGTCTCGTTCGCCTGCTTCAGCGAGAGCGAGATCCGGCGACGCTCGAGGTCGATGTCGATGATCTTGACCATGACGTCGTCGTTGACCTGGACGACCTGCTCCGGGATCTCCACGTGGCGCTCGGCCAGCTCGGAGATGTGGACCAGGCCCTCGATGCCCTCCTCGACCCGCACGAACGAGCCGAAGGGAACGAGCTTGGTGACCTTGCCGGGCACGATCTGACCGATCTGGTGCGTCCGGGCGAAGTGCTGCCACGGGTCCTCCTGGGTCGCCTTCAGCGACAGGGAGACGCGCTCGCGGTCCATGTCCACGTCGAGGACCTCGACGGTGACCTCGTCGCCGACGGTGACGACCTCGGACGGGTGGTCGATGTGCTTCCAGGACAGCTCGGAGACGTGGACGAGGCCGTCGACGCCGCCGAGGTCCACGAACGCACCGAAGTTGACGATCGAGGAGACGACGCCCTTGCGGATCTGACCCTTCTGGAGCTGGGTCAGGAAGCCGTGGCGGACCTCGGACTGGGTCTGCTCGAGCCAGGCACGGCGCGACAGGACCACGTTGTTGCGGTTCTTGTCGAGCTCGATGATCTTGGCCTCGAGGGTCTGACCCACGTAGGGCTGCAGGTCGCGGACGCGACGCATCTCCACCAGCGAGGCGGGCAGGAAGCCGCGCAGGCCGATGTCGATGATGAGGCCGCCCTTGACGACCTCGATGACGGTGCCCTCGACGACGCCGTCGGCCTCCTTGACCTCCTCGATCGTGCCCCAGGCGCGCTCGTACTGGGCGCGCTTCTTGGACAGGATCAGGCGACCCTCCTTGTCCTCCTTCTGGAGGACCAGGGCCTCGACCTTGTCACCCACCTCGACGACCTCGGACGGGTCCACGTCGTGCTTGATGGAGAGCTCACGCGAGGGGATGACACCCTCGGTCTTGTACCCGATGTCGAGCAGGACCTCGTCCCGGTCGACCTTGACGATGGTGCCATCCACGATGTCACCGTCGTTGAAGTACTTGATGGTCTGGTCGATAGCGGCCAGGAAGTCGGCCTCGGAACCGATGTCGTTGACGGCCACCTGGGGCGCGTCGTCGTTGTAGCCGAGGGGGGTCGAGAGAGTGCTCGTCATGAGGAGGGATAGATCCTTGGGTGGGCAGAGGTAGTAGGTCGTGCGTGTCCAGGGGTCCGGACACAACTACCAAGCGTACGCGCGTGGGACACCGCAGGTCCAACCGGCGACGCCCCCGCCGATCCGCCCCCGCCGATCCGCTCGCGCCGGACGCCGACGCGCGCCCACGCGCGGGCGGCCGGTATCGTCGGTGGACGTGGTGCCAGACGTGCAGCCGTGGTCGCATCCCCCGGTGACCGCCCACCGTCGCCCGACCGACGAGGCCGAGTCCCGGCGCGCGAACGGCGCCGACTGGGACAGGTACGCCGACGAGTACCAGGCCAAGCACGGCCCGTTCCTCGGCGACGTCGGCTTCGTGTGGGGTCCGGAGGGGCTGACCGAGGCCGCCGCCGGCGTGCTCGGCGAGGTCAAGGACAAGGACGTGCTCGAGGTCGGCTCGGGCGCGGGCCAGTGCTCGCGCTGGGTCTCCTCGCAGGGCGGCCGGGCCTACGGGCTCGACCTCTCCTACCGCCAGCTCCAGCACTCCCGGCGCATCGACGAGGCGACCGCCATCCCCGTGCCGGCCGTGCTCGGCACGGCCACGCACCTGCCGTTCGCGGACGCGAGCTTCGACGTCGTCTTCTCCTCCTTCGGGGCGCTCCAGTTCGTCGCCGACATCGACGCCGCCGTCGCCGAGACCGTGCGGGTGCTGCGCCCCGGCGGGCGGTTCGCGTTCTCGATCACCCACCCGACGCGCTGGATGTTCCCCGACGACCCCACCGCCGACGGGCTGGTCGCCTCCCAGTCCTACTGGGACCGCACCCCGTACGTGGAGGTCGACGACGAGACCGGCGCGACGGCGTACGTCGAGCACCACCGCACCCTCGGGGACTGGGTGCAGCTGCTGGCCGCCCACGGCTTCCGGATCACCACGCTGCTCGAGCCCGAGTGGCCCGTCGACAACGACCGCCTGTGGGGCGGCTGGTCCCGCACCCGGGGGCTGCTGACACCGGGCACGGCGATCGTCGGGGCCGACCTCGACCCACGCGGCTGACGCCCCGCCCGGCCGGGTGCGACGTACGCCACACCTTGGCACTATGCTCCGCGCGTGCAGGAGGAGGAGATCGCCCGCTCGGCCGCGCTCGAGCAGCGTCACTGGTGGTATGCCGAACGGCGTGAGCTGGTCCGCCGTACCGTCGCCGGGTGGCCCGTCGGGCGGGCGCTGGACATCGGCTGCGGCAGCGGCGGTAACGCGCGCGTGCTGGCCGGCCTCGGCTGGCGGGTGACGGGGGTCGAGCACTCCCCCGAGGCGTGCCGGATCGCGGCGTCCCGCGGCCTCGCGGTGGTCCGTGGCGACGGCACGCGCCTGCCGCTGCGCGACGCCTCGATGGACCTCGTGCTGTCCACCGACGTGTGGGAGCACATCGACGACGACGCCGCCGTGGCGGCCGAGACGGCCCGGGTGCTGCGCCCGGGCGGCCGGGCGCTGATCGCGGTGCCGGCGGGCACCGCGCTGTGGGGCGGTCACGACGTCGCCCTGGGCCACTTCCGACGGTACGAGCGCGAGGGCCTCGCCGCGCTCGTCCGGGGCGCCGGCCTCGAGATCGACGACCTCTGGTCCTGGAACGTGCTGCTGCGCCCGGTCGTCCGGGCGCGGCGGCGCCGACGCACCGCCCCGGAGAGCGAGATGGAGAAGGTGTCGCCTGCCCTCAACGCGGGGCTGCGCGCCGCCGTCATGGCCGAACGGGTCCTCCCGCTGCGCCGCCTGCCCGGCGTGAGCCTGGTGGTCACCGCGCACAAGCCGCGCGGGGCCCGCCGATGAGCGACGGCACCGCCGCGCCGGCCTGGGTCGCGGACTCCTCGATCGGCTGGCGGATCCTGCTGTCGGGCGACCTCCCGGCGGGCGCGTCCGGGCTCGACGTGGCGGAGGTCCGGCGACGTCTCGGGGCGCTGGCCGCCCGCGAGGGGTGGGGCACGCCACCCGCGCCGCTGGTCGCCGCCGACCCCGCCGCCGTGCGCGCGTCCCTGGCGCTCCCGCTGGCCGAGCCGGTGGCGGTCGGCATCGCCGGCTCGACGCTGACGGTCTCGGCCCACCACTCGCGCGTCGACGGCCTCGGCCTGCTGGAGACGATGGGCGAGCTGCTCGCCCGGCCGCTGGTCAGCGCGGCCCGCGGGGTCGGCGACCGGCCTCGAGGTGGTGCGCGACCTCGGTCGAGTCGTGGTCGGGCAGGTCCATCAGCACGACGCCCTCGAACTCGCGCGCGTCGCGGCGGGAGTCGAGCAGCGAGTCACGCATCG
>NZ_JBEGDJ010000016.1:0-80759 GCF_040191335.1 Nocardioides sp. YIM 152588
CGCTGCCGGCCAGCGACGACTTCAGCCGGTACGCCGAGCGACTCGGCGTGCCGTCGGTGATCTGGAACTTCGGCGTCCAGGACCCGGCACTCCACGCCGGGCCCGAGCCGGCGCCGCGCAACCACGACGCCCGGTTCGCGCCCCATCCCACCGACGCCGTGCGCGCCGGGACCGCGGGGGCGCTCGCCGTCCTGGGCGCGCGCCTGCGCCCGCCGGCGCACGCCGGCTGACCGGCCGGCGGCGACCGAGCAGTGACCCACCCGACGACCATGGAAGGCGGCCAGGCCCGCGTGACCTCCCAGCCCCAGACCACCCAGACCCTGAGCCGCGCCCCGGGCGCGGACACCGAGCACCTGGTCGACCTCCGCGACGTCTGCATCGTGCACGGTCGCGGCGACGAGGCCGTGGTCGCCGTCGAGGGCGTGGACCTCCACGTCCGCCCGCGGGAGATCGTCTCCGTGGTCGGCCACTCGGGGTGCGGCAAGTCGACACTGCTGCGCGCGATCGCCGGTCTGCAGCCCCACGCCTCGGTGCAGGGCTCTCTGGAGATCATCGGGCAGACGCCCGAGGAGGCGCGACGCTCGGGCCTGATCGGGATGGTCTTCCAGGAGTCCGTTCTCGCGCCGTGGCGGACGGTGGCCGGCAACATCCGGCTGCCGCAGCAGGTCGCCCGGGGTCGTGCCCGGAAGGAGACACGCTCCCCGTCGGAGATGCTCGAGCTGGTCGGGTTGGCCGGCTACGACAAGCGGTATCCCAAGCAGCTCTCCGGCGGACAGCGCCAGCGCGTCTCGCTGGCTCGCGCGCTGGCGATGGAGCCGCAGATCCTGCTGATGGACGAGCCGTTCGGTGCGCTGGACGAGATCACCCGCGACGAGATGCACACCGAGCTGCTGCGCATCTGGGACACCACGCACACCTCGATCGTGCTGGTGACGCACTCGATCCAGGAGGCGGTCTTCCTCTCCGACCGGATCGTCGTGATGGCCGCCAACCCCGGCCGCGTGGCCGACCTGATCACGGTCGACTTCCCGCGCCCGCGCCACAACGAGATCAAGGACTCCCCGGAGTTCGCCGCCATCGCCCACCGCATCCGCACCTCCCTGGAGGAGAACCGATGACCGCCGCTCCCGCTGCCGACCTGCGCCCCGACGCCCGGGTGCGCGCGGTGATCCCGCCGGCCCAGCACACCAGCGCGGTGTTCCGGGTGTTCCGGGTGACCCGGGCCTGGCTGCTGCTCGCGCTGGCGGTGCTGGCGTGGGAGGTCGCCGTGCGCGTGCTGGACACCCCGCGCTACATCCTCCCTGCACCGTCGGCGATGTGGGAGGAGTTCGTCGACCACGGCGAGCTGTTCCTCAACGGCGTGTGGGCCACCACCAAGATGTCGCTCTACGGGTTCTTCTTCGCCGTGGTGGTCGGCACCGCGCTCGGAGTGCTGATGGCGCGCAGCGCGCTCTTCGAGGAGCTGGCGTTCCCGTTCCTCAACATCATCCGGGTGATGCCGACGATCGCGATCGCACCGCTGCTGATCATCTGGTTCGGTCGGGGCGGCGTCCCGATCGTGATCTGCTCGTTCCTGATCGCGGTCTTCCCGATCATCGTCGACGTCACCCACGGCCTGACCTCGGTCAACGAGGATCTGGTGAACGTGCTCAAGCTGGCCAACGCCAGCGAGCTGTCCATCCTGACCAGGGTGCGCATCCCGAACGCGCTGCCGTACCTGTTCTCGTCCTTCCGGGTGGCCGCGCCGGGCGCGGTGATCGGCACCCTGCTGGGGGAGTTCATCGGCTCGCGGGAGGGGCTCGGCTACCTGATCACCGTCTACAGCGCACAGCTGAACACAGCTGCGGTCTTCGTCCTGGCGCTGCTCTCCTGCCTGGTCGGCATCCTCTTCTTCAACGCCTGCGTGCTCGCCGAGCGGCTCGTCGTTCCCTGGAAGACCGTCGTGCGCTGAGCGGAACCGCCGGGCGCACTCGGCACCCGCGACGCGCACGAGCGCGTCGCCAGCGACCCCGACCCGCCGCGCGGGTCGGTTCCCCCTACCCATCTCGGGACCACCTGTCCTCTCGGGACGCACCGCCACACCCACCACCACTGGAGGATCCATGCACCTGTCCACCCGCCGGTCCGGAGTCGCGCTCGCGGCGCTCGGCCTCGCCACGATGATGACCCTGAGCGCCTGCTCGTCGGACGACTCCGACGTCGCCGCCGACGAGGGTGGCCTGACGCCGGTCAGCCTCGCCTTCGAGTGGACGTGCGAGGGCAGCTGGGCCCCGATCTACTCCGGCATGGAGCAGGGCATCTTCGAGGACAACGGCGTCGACCTGACCTACGACCGCGGCCAGGGCGGCTCGGACACCGTGCCGCTGGTCGCCGCCGGCGAGTTCGACCTGGGCCAGCTCTCGGCCCCGCCGGTGACCATCGGTGCCGGTGAGCAGCTCCCGATCACGGTGATCGGTGCGGCCTCCACCGTCGGCCCGGTCACCGTGCTCGCCGACCCCTCGATCACCTCCCCGGAGGACCTCGAGGGCAAGTCGCTCGCGGTCCAGACGGACCAGTTCGAGGGTGCCGTATGGGAGGCCTTCGTCGACGCGACCGGCATCGACGGCGACTCCGTCGAGGTCATCCCGAGCGATGACGCCACGACGGCGGAGTTCCTCGCCGGCGACATCGACGCCTACGTGGTCTTCTACAACACTGCCTCGACCAAGGCGATCCTGGAGGAGCGTCCCGAGATCACGGTGATGCCGATGCAGGACTACGCGCCGACCTACGGTCACACCTTCGTCGCCAACAACGCCTGGCTGGCCGACAACGGTGACGCGGCCAAGGGCTTCATCACCGCGTGGGCCGAGTCGACCAAGTGGGTACTCGACAACTACGACGAGGCCTTCGCGACGCTGACCGAGAACTGCGCCGAGGTCGACGCGGACGCGCTGGAGTTCAGCCTCGACGCGTACCTGGACAACTACACGTCCGGCTACTCGGCCGAGAACGGCCTCGGCAGCTTCTCCGCCGAGGGCCTGGCGGCGACGCAGAAGATCCTGGTCGACGCGGGCCTGGCCGAGGAGGTCCCGGTCGAGGACTTCACCAGCCAGGACTACCAGCCGGACAGCCCGGTCCTTCCGTGATCCGGTCCGGGGCGGCCGTCACGAACCGCGACGGCCGCCCCGGTCCACCGCGTCGTACGACGCCGGGGCTGGTGCTGGCGATCTGCTGCACCAGCCTCTTCCTCGTCACCATGGACGGGAGCATCGTCCACGTCGCCCTGCCGAGCATCCAGCGCGACCTCGGCGGCGACCTGTCGGCCCTGCAGTGGGTCGTCGACGGCTACCTGATGGTGATGGCCTCGCTGCTCGTGCTCGCCGGCAGCCTCGCCGACCGGTTCGGCCGTCGGCGCTTCTTCGCCGTCGGCCTGAGCCTCTTCGCTGCCGCCTCCCTGCTCTGCGGGCTGGCGCCCTCGGTCGGTGTCCTCGTCGCGGCGCGGGTGCTTCAGGGCGTGGGCGCGGCGATGCTGAACCCGGTCGCGCTCGCGATCATCGTCAGCGTCTACCCCGATCGGTCCCGCCGGGCCCGCGCCCTCGGATGGTGGAGCGCGGTCTCGGGCCTCGGCGTCGCCGCGGGCCCGCCCCTCGGCGGGCTCGTGGTGACCCTCGGCGGCTGGCGCTGGGTCTTCCTGCTCACCGTGCCGGTCGCGGCGGTCGGGGTCCTGCTCACGCTGCGCCACGTGCCCGAAAGCCGCGCGCTGCTGCCGCGCCGCCCGGACCCGCGCGGGCAGCTGCTGCTCAGCGGCGCCGTCGCGGGGCTGATCGTCACGCTGATCGAGGCACCCCACCGGGGCTGGACGTGGCCGGTGCTGCTCGCACTGGCGGTCGGCGCCGGGTCGGCGCTGCTCTTCGTCCGGCACGGGCTGCGCCACCCGGTGCCGCTCGTCGACCCCCGCCTCTTCCGGTCACGCCGGCTGGTGGTGGCGGTCGGATCCGCCGTGGGCGGGTTCGCCTGCTTCGGCGGCACGCTCTTCACGGTCTCGCTGGCGCTGCAGACGGGCGCCGGCTGGGACGCCCTGGCGGCGGGGCTCATGGTGCTGCCGCTGGGCGTCGCCGCCCTCCTCACCTCGCCCTGGGTGGGCGCGCTGGTCGCCCGCCGCCGGTCCCGGCTCTGCCTGGGGCTCGCCGGAGCGCTGATGACGGCCGCGCTGCTGGGCCTGGGCGTGGTGCTCGGCGACGGCACTCCGGCGCCCGAGGCGCTGCTGCTGGCCGCCGTCCTCGCGCTGTTCGGGATCGGCCTGGGCATGCTGAACCCGCCGGTCACCGCGACAGCGCTGGCCGGGTTGCCGCCCGACCGGTCGGGCGTGGCCGGTGCGCTCGCCTCCACCGCCCGCCAGCTGGGCCTCGCGGTGGGCGTCGCGGTGGCGGGCAGCCTGATCGGGGCGGGCCCCGGCGCGCTGGTCTGGCTCGGCCTGGTGCCGGGGGCACTCCTGGTGCTGGTCCTGGCGGTCGCGGTGATGCCCGCCCGGCAGGACCAGCCCCAGGAGGCGCCGGCTACGCCCCGCGGCCGAGTGCGATCATCGACTCCCTGTCCACGACCTTGACCCGCGCGCGGCCCTCGGCCGCGCCGAGCGCCACCTCGGCGCCGTCGAGACGCTCCCACTCCTGCCACGTGGTCGGGTCGAGCCCGCGCTCGCGCAGCACCTCGACGACCTCCGACGGACCCGGCCGGGCGGCTCCCGGCTGCACCTCGGTGTCGGACAGCAGCATCGCCACCGTCTGCGCGGCGTCGGACTTGGTGTGCCCGATCAGGCCGATCGGTCCGCGCTTCACCCACCCGGTCACGTAGAGGCCGGGGATCGGGGCGGCGTCCAGTCCGAGGATCCGCCCGCCGTCGTTCGGGATCACGCCCGCCGCCTCGTCGAACGGCAGCCCCGGCAGAGCGTCCGACCGGTACCCGACGGCGCGGTAGACGGCCTGCACGGGCCAGTCGACCATCTCGCCCGTACGACGCGCGCCGCCGTCCCCGTCCAGCTCGGTGACCGCTGTGCGGAGCCCCACCACGCGGCCGTCCTCGCCGAGCACCTCCACCGGCTCGTGGCAGAAGTGCAGGTGGATGCGGTGGGGCGCGTCGTCCTCCTCCCGGGCGGCGTAGTTGGCCAGCACGTCGACGACGAGCTTGACGCTCTTCGAGGAGCGGATGAGCTCCATCGATGCCTCGTCGAAGTCGAAGCCCTCGGGGTGCACGACCACTTGGACCGAGGGGGAGTGCGCGAGCTCGCGCAGCTCCATCGGACTGAACTTCACCTGGGCCGGACCGCGGCGGGCGAAGACGTGCACGTCGGTCGTCGCGTTCGTCCGCAGCCCGGCCGCCACGTTCTCCGGGATCTCGGTCGTCGACAGGTCCGCGACCGTCTTGGCCAGGATCCGGGTCACGTCGAGCGCGACGTTGCCCGCACCCACGACGGCGACCGAGGTCGCCTCCGGCGCGAACGGCCACGAACGGTCGACGTCCGGGTGCCCGTTGAACCAGCGCACGAAGTCGGCGCCGCCGAAGGAGCCGGTCAGGTGGATCCCGGGGATGGGGAGGTCCCGGTCGCGGGTGGCGCCGGTCGCGACCACCACGGCGTCGTACAGCTCCGAGAGCTCCTCGACCTTGAGGTCGACGCCGACGTGGACGTTGCCGAGGAACGTGATCTCGGGCCGGGACATGATGCGTCCGAGCGCCTTGACGATCTCCTTGATCCGCGGGTGGTCCGGGGCGACGCCGTACCGGATCAGGCCGTAGGGCGTGGGGTCGCGCTCGAGGATGTCGACGGTGATCTCGCGACCGGCCTCGCGGCCGGCCGTGGTGAGCTGGTCGGCGGTGTAGATGCCGGCGGGACCGGCGCCGACGACGGCGACACGGAGCGGGCGGGGCATGGTGACTCACTCTCATTGCGTGGATATTGGATACAAGAGTGCCGTGCCCTGATCGGCCTGGCGAGCCCCCGAGGCCCACGACTTCGACTTGTCACACGGCGTCACGTCGCCGAAACATGCAAACCGTAAGTTGGATACAACATCCGCTACGCGGAGTCGTTCGACCGAAGGAGAGAGATGGCCAAGCGCCCACTGAGCCCGCGGGCCCTCGAGGCGGCGCGTCGCGTGCTTGCCGACGTGGACCAGTGCACCGACCCCGTGGCCACCGCCCGGCTGCTGCCCCCTGAGGTCTACACCGACGAGGACTTCTGGGAGTTCGAGAAGGAGGCGGTCTTCGGGCGCGAGTGGCTGTGCATCGGTCACGTGAACGAGATCCCGGAGCCCGGCGACCAGCTCCCGCTGACCATCCTCGACGAGCCTATCGTGATGCTCCGGGACCTCGCGGGCGACGTCCGGGTGATGTCGGCCGTGTGCCAGCACCGCGGTCAGCCGCTCTTCGGCGGCCTGGCCGGCGAGGGACGCGACCTGGCCTCGCCCTGCCTGAGTGGCCGCGTCATGAAGTGCCCGTACCACAACTGGACCTTCGACCTCGACGGCCGACTGGCGGCGGCGCCGTCGATGACCGAGACGGTTCCGGTCAAGCGCCTGCGCGAGACGATCCGGCTGCCCCAGATCCGGCACGAGATCTTCCACGGCATGGTGTTCATCAACTTCGACGACGACGCCGAGCCGCTGGCGCCGACGGTCCGCCGGATGGACGAGGAGCTCTCCACCTTCGGGATGGAGGAGTTGGTCCCGATGCCGGCCTTCGTCTTCGCCGACCAGCAGTGGAACTGGAAGATCCACCACGACAACGCGCTGGAGCCGTACCACACCAGCTACGTGCACCGTGGCGTGCACGAGGCGGCGCCCGCCAAGAACGCGCGCTTCTACCCGTTCGAGGAGGGCGACGGTCAGGTGATGCACCCGACCTACCTGCTCGACGAGAACGCGGGTCTGGCCAGTACCGACGGCAAGCGGACCACCGCGATCATCCCCGGCCTCACCGAGGAGCAGCGCAAGCGGGTGATGTTCGCCTCGATCCCGCCGATGCTCTTCTCGATCCTCCAGCCGACCTTCGTGCAGCTCGCCTTCATCTACCCCACGGGACCCGGCAGCTTCGACCTCCGCCGGGTCAACCTGTACCCGAAGTCCGCCGCCGAGGAGCCCGGGTTCGTCGAGGCGTACGAGAAGTTCATGGAGCGCAAGGCGCTCGCCATCCATCAGGACGCGGTCACCACCGCCGCGCTCCAGCAGGGCCTGCGGAGCCGGTACGCACCGCGCGGTCCGTTGTCGTGGATGGAGTCCAACATCCCGCAGCTCAACCAGTGGCTGATCGAGCGTTACCGAAAGGCTGTCACCGCCGATGTCTGAGACGACCCTGACCACCACCACCGCGGCCGGCGCGGTCGACCTGGCGCCGCTGCTGCGCCGCCTCGACGAGCTCGAGTCCCGCGAGGCGATCACCGGGCTGATGACCGCCTACATGGCGGCCACCGACGCCAAGTCCGACAAGGGCGCGAAGGTCGCCGCGCTGTTCACCGACGACGGTCAGTGGGAGAGCGTCGGCCCGCACGGCAACCCCGGTTGGGCCGCGCAGGGCCACGAGGCGCTGATCAAGAAGTTCGACCGCAACGTCGACCGGATGCCGTTCTCGGCGCACTTCGTCTCGAACGCCGCGATCCAGCTCGACGGTGACAGTGCCCGCGGCCAGTTCATGTACTTCCAGGCCTGCACGTACCGCGGCGACCAGCCGTTGTGGATCGCCGGCTCCTACGACAACGACTTCCGTCGCGTCGACGGGAAGTGGCTGCTCTCCTACATGCGGGTGCACAACTTCTTCACCACGCCCTTCGACCAGGGCTGGGTGAAGGTCCCCCACATGAAGACCCCCTGACCCACCTCGACCCATCCCGATCCACCCAGCAGAACCAGCGCCCGCGCGGTCACCGCGCGGGCCGGACAGACCCGAGTGAGGAACACCCCGATGGCGAGCAAGACCTACCGGCACCAGGTGCTGCGCAACCTCAAGTTCGGCACCCTGCCGACCTTCATGGCGGCCCAGCGGAAGAAGAACGAGCTGCTCGAGGCCAACGGCCTCACCCCCTACCAGGTGTGGGCCCCGGCGTTCGGCGGGCTGCACCACATGGTGCTCGAGGCGCACTTCGAGTCGATGGCGGCCTTCGAGGCCGAGCACCTCGCCACCAAGAAGATCCCCGGGATGGCCGATCTCAACGCCGAGCAGCTCGAGTGCACGATCCCGGGCACCGCGCTGGACCAGCTCCAGCGCCTGGGACTCGACGCGTGACGCAGGCCCCCGCGGAGCGGCTGCACCTCGCGGACCTGGTCGAGGAGGACCACGACCACGACCACGAGGAGTACGACCGGCACAGCGTTCCCGGCCGGCTGCCGGCCGGCGAGGCGTCCGGTCAGGGCTGGTACTCCTGGCACGCGCCCTACGACGACCTGGAGTCGGAGCAGAACGACCGCCTCGAGCTCGTCCAGGAGGAGCTGGTCGCGTTCTTCGACGCCGCCGCGGCGGGGCCGCTGCACGCGCTCAGCATCTGCGCCGGCCAGGCCCGGGACCTGCTGCCGATCCTGATCCACCACCCGCGGGGCGCCGACACCAGGGCCACGATGGTCGAGCTCGACCGGCTCAACGCCTCGTTCCTGCACGGCGCGCTCGGCAGCACGGCGCTGGTCGACGTGGAGGTGGTCGTCGCGGATGCCGGCCACACCGACGCCTACCGCGACCGGCCGCCGGCCGACCTGGTGCTGCTGTGCGGCGTGTTCGCCAACGTGGAGGTCGCGGACGCCGAGCGCACGGTGGGACTGCTACCCGCGCTGTGCGCGCCGGGCGCGACGGTGGTGTGGACCAGCTACGGCGACGGCCTGGCGGAGATCGACGCGGTCGTCGCCGCCTTCGAGGACGGCCCGTTCGAGCTGGTCGGGCTCACCCGCGGGCCGTCGTACGTCGTCGGCGGCCACCGGTTCACCGGCGAGCCCGCCGCCCTGCCGGCAAACACCCGGATCTTCTCGTTCCGGGCCCGCGGCGACGAGGCCGAGGGGAGCGCGTCCGATGACCAGTGAGTCGGTCGTCGACAGGCCGGAGCGGGCGGTCGGACCCGGCGCGGCCGCGCGGCGACGCCGGTTCGCGGACGTCCCGGCGGGACGGATGCACCTGTGGCTGATGGTCGCGCTGACCTTCACCACCGGGATCAACGACGCGGTCGGCTACCTCGGCCTGGACAAGGTCTTCACCGGCAACATGACCGGCAACGTCGTCATTCTCGGGATGGCTCTGGTCGGTGGCACCGACCTGCCCGTGCTCGGGCCGGCCCTGGCGCTGGTGGGCTTCATGGTCGGCGCGGTCCTCGCCGGCCGGTCACTGCGTGGCGTCACCGCCGCCTGGAGCCCGGTCACCACCGTCATCCTGGTGCTCGTCGGCACCACGATGGTCGGCCTCGGCGGTGCGCTGCTGCTCCTCGGCGACGCTCCCGGCACCGGGGCGATGGTGACGACCACGACGCTGGCGGCGACCGCCATGGGGGCGCAGGCCGCCGCGGCCCGTCACGTGGGGGTCAAGGACGTCAGCACGGTCGTGGTCACCAGCACCATCACCGGGCTCGCGGTCGACTCCCGCTGGGGGACCCGCAAGCCCGGCGGCGCGCGCCGGCTCTCCGCCGTCGTCGCCATCACGCTCGGCGCCACGGCGGGTGCGCTCGCCCTGCAGGTGCACCTCGGTGTGGGACTGCTCGCCGCCGGTGTGCTGGTCCTGGGCATCACGCTCGTCGGCGACCGGCACGCCCGCCTGACCCGCGGCTGAGGCGGCGGCCGGTCACGGGGCCTCCCGCTCGGGGCGCTGCCGGACTTCGGCCCGCCCGGGAGGCTCCACCGCGACCGCCGCCAGGGCCCCGCCCACCAGGAACAGCCCGGCGCAGATCGTCATCGCGACGCCGAATCCGTCGTCGAACCCCACCGGGTCGTCGAACACGTCGCCGGTCAGGCCGGCGGCGACCGGCACCGCCGCGATCGCGAGCAGCGCGGCGGTGCGCGCCACGGCGTTGTTGAGGCCGGATGCCAACCCGGAGTTCTCCGGGGGCGCGGCCGAGAGGGCGGTGGCGGTCAGGGGAGCGACCAGCGTGGCCAGCCCGAGGCCGAGCACGGTGACGGCGGGCAGCACGTCGGCGGCGTACGACGTCGAGCCGTCGATGCGCAGGGAGAGCAGCATCCCGCCGGCGCACAGCAGCGGGCCCACCGTCAGCTGCAGCCGCGGCCCGATCCGTTGCGCCAGCGCGCCGCAGCGCCCCGACAGCAGCAGGGTGATCGCGGTGACCGGGATCGTCGCCGTACCGGACGCCAGCGGCGACCACCCGGCAACGACCTGGAGCTGCACGACCAGCAGGAAGAAGTAGACGCCGATGGGTGCGTACACGACGAGCGTGACCGCGTTGACCGCGCTGAACTGCCGGATCCGGAAGAGCGACAGCGGGAGGAGCGGCTGGCGCGCCCGCCGCTCGACGGCGAGGAACGCGATCAGGGCGACCGCCGCGACGGCGGCGGCCGTCCAGGAGAGGTCGATCAGGGCGTAGGTGCCGGCGCCGAGAAGGACGACGGTCAGCGCCGCCCCGGCCCAGTCGAGGCGTCCGCGCGCGTCCCGGTCGAAGGACTCCGGGATGTTCCGCAGGCTGAGCGCGACCACGAGCGCCGCCAGGGGCAGGTTGACCAGGAAGACCCACCGCCAGCTCCCGAGCCCGAGCAGCCACCCGCCGATCAGTGGCGCGAGCGCGCCGGCCACCCCGCTGAAGCCGGCCCAGGTGCCGATCGCGGCCCCGCGGTCGGACTCGGTGAAGGTGCTCTCCAGGATCGACAGCGACGCCGGTGTGAGGAGCGCGCCGCCGACGCCCTGGAGGACGCGGGCCGCGACCAGCAGCCCGATGGTGGGTGCGGCCGCGCACAGGAGCGAGGCGAGCGTGAACCAGACGACGCCGATGAGGAAGACCCGTCGGCGCCCGAAGCGATCGCCCGCGGCGCCGCTGAGCAGGACCAACGACGCCAGGGTGAGGGTGTAGCCCGTGACGGTCCACTGCAGGCCGGCGAAGGAGGCGCCGAGGTCGTCGCCGATCGAGGGCAGCGCGATCGCCACCACCGTGGCGTCCACGGCCGCCAGGGCCGAGCCGAGGACGGTGGCCAGGAGCACCCAGCGGCCGGCGGCGGACCGGTACGTCAGCAGGCGCTCGGCCGCGGGCGCGGCCTCCTCGATCGTGACGTCGGTGCACGCGTAGGGGCCGACGGGCTGGTGCATCCGGCGCCGCCCGGGCTAGCCCTCGAGCAGGCTGCCGAACAGGCGGCCGTAGTCGATGAGGTGCCGGTCGCCGAGGAAGCGGTCCAGCACCCGGGCGTGCGCGCCCGCGCCGAGCAGCTCGCGGCGCTCGGGGTCGCCCAGCAGGTCGGCGGCGAGCGCGGCGAACCGGTCGAGGTCGGTCGGGTCGTCCAGCAGCACCCCGCTGACGCCGTCCTCGACCTGGTCGACGATGCCGCCGACGGCGGACGCGAGCACCGCGCGGGCCTTCCACATCGGCTCGGTGACGGTCAGCCCGAACCCCTCGACCAGGCTCTTCTGGACGACGACGCTCGCGCGCCGCTGCAGCGCGTTGACCAGGTGCGCGTTCTCGTCGACGTCGTCCATCGGGAGGCAGCAGAGGTGCACCCGCTCCCGGGCGGCGCGGGGGAGCGCTGCGCGCAGGTCGCGGCACTCGGCCAGCACCTCCGCGCCCTCCGGGTCGTCGCTCACCCCGCTCACGTCCGGGCCGACCAGCAGCAGGTGCGCCTCGGCCGGGAACCGGTCGAGGTGGTCGGCGACGCCGGACAGCACGCCGCCCATGTCCTTGAGGTGGTCCCACCGGCTGACCTGGAGGAGGACCTGCGCCCCGGCCGGCAGCGGCCGGTCCTCGTCCAGCAGCAGGCCGCTGTGCGGGCGGACCGCGCCCTGCGTCCCGTCGCGCCGCGGGTATCCGAGGTCGTCGCTGTCCCCGTTGGCGGCGATCCCGGCGAGGTCGAGCGCCGCGCGGACGCCGGCCGGCGGTATCGGTGCGTTCTTGGCGGTGAACGGGTCGAGGGAGGGGGCGATCAGGTGGACCCGCTCGCGCGGCAGCCAGGCGGGGACGTAGGCGGACCGCGAGAAGACCCAGGCGTCGGCCTGCTCGACGTACGGCCGCAGGAAGGCCCAGCCGCGGTCGGTGTGCTCGTCGGTGCGGTCGGCGCCGATGTGGCAGCGCCAGACCACGTGGGCGCCGTGGGCGCGCAGCGGGGCGGCCATCCCCGCCGTCTGGGGGTCGTGCAGCAGCACGATGTCGCCCGGCCGGACCCGGGACCGCCACCCGTCGAGGTTGCGCTCCAGCACGGCCTCGTAGTGGGTCCGGTCGTCGTCGGTGAGGTCCTTGCCGTCGCCGGCCATCCCGTGCAGGAGGTTGTGCAGCCGCTTCGTGGTGGCGAAGAAGCGCTGGTCGCCGGCGAGCACGCACCAGCGGGTGTCGACGCCGGCGCCGCGGCCGTAGGCGAGCAACGTCTGCAGGATCTCGGCGACGCCCCCTCCGTGCGCGGTCGAGTTGACGTTCCACACGATCCGGCCGGCCAGCAGGCGCCGCGCCACGGCCGCGGCCTCCTCCAGGGCGGCGACGCGGTCCGGAGGGATCACCTCGGCGAACCGACCCAGCGGCAGGGCACCGATCTCCACCTCGCGCATGCCTCATCCTGACCCGAGCGAAGCCCGCGGGCGCGAGTCGGCAGAAAGTTTCTGCCGACTCGCGCCCCAGAGTGGTCTGGACCGGGGCGCCGCCGCGTGCCCGGAAGGGGTCAGTCGCGGGGACCGCCGTGCATCAGGCCGGCCGTCCCGCCCGGCAGCGTCGCCACCAGGGCCGGGTCGAACTCGCCGTCGACGAGGACGAAGACCACCCGCGCGGTCACCTCGCCGCGGTTGGCCCAGGCGTGGTCGGTGCCCCGCTGGACCACCACGTCGCCCGGACCGAGGGTGACCTCGGAGTCGTCGAGGATCAGGGTGATCTCGCCCTCGAGCACGATCCCGTAGTCGATGGACGCGGTGCGGTGCACCGGCGACTGCAGGCCGCGCTCGTCGAGGTGGCCGGGGGCGAACTCGTTGATCCGGATCTTGGTCCCGCGCGGCGGCGGGGGCACCGCGAGCGTCCGCTCGGTGGGCTCAGTCTCCTCGACCGCGGTCACTCGCGCCGGCGCGCCCTCGGTGTTCCAGACCTCGTGGAAGGCCACGCCGTCCTCGGGCAGGTCGCGGCTGACCGGGACCGGGCCGTCGGTGAGCACCACGGATACGCCGTCGGGGGTGTGGCCGGTGACGACCCGGCGCGGCACGCGGGGCTGGAAGTCGCTCATGCGTGGCTCACGATCGGGCCGCCGTGCAGCTCCACCATCTCGGGCCACAGGTTCGGGATGCTGAGCCGGACCGGTGGCTCGTAGTCGGTCAGCTCGGCGTAGGCGCGGTGCAGGTTGCAGACGACCCGCTCGGCCTCGGGCCAGTCGCGGTACGGACCGTCCTTGTGCTTCTGGGCGGCCTCGAGCGGGGTCAGGTACACCGCGAGCAAGTGGGCGCTGCGCGGGCTGACCCGGTCGGCCTCGCTCGAGCTCGGCACGACCCGTGGGATCCGTGTCAACGCGGTGATGCCGGGCCTGGTCGACACCCCGCTGATGGAGTCGGCGCCCGCCGCCTTCTTCGACGCGGCGCTGGCCGAGATCCCGCTCGGGCGGGTCGGCACACCGGCCGACGTCGCGCCGACGGTCGTCTTCCTGCTCTCCGACGCCTCGGCGTACTACAACGGCGCCGAGCTGGTGATCGACGGCGGCATGGCGGCGCACGTCACCCACAAGCGGATCGCCGACGCCACGCGGCCCGTGCCGGAGGCGGTCGGGTGAGGCTCGCGACGCTGCGCAGCGGTCCGGCGGTGCTCTCCGAGGCCGGCGCGCACCCGCTCCCCGAGTCGGTCGGGGCGCTGGTCGCCGGCGGGCTGGACCGCGCCCTCGAGATCGGCGGCCGGGCGCTGCGCGGCCGTCCGGAGCCGTACGACGAAGCCGACCTGGTGCTGCCCTTCCGGCCCGCGGCGGTGCGCGACTTCGTCACCTTCGAGAGCCACGTCGAGGGCGTGCGCCGCAGCGTCGACGGGAGCTCCGGCGTACCGGAGGCGTGGTACGACGCCCCGACGTTCTACTTCACCAACCCGCACGCGCTCTACGGCCCGGGCGCGGCGGTCCCGCGGCCGGCCACCTGCCGGGCGCTCGACTTCGAGCTGGAGGTCGGCGTGGTGCTCGGCGCCGGCGGCTCCACGCTGACGGAGCGCGAGGCCGCCGACGCGGTCTTCGGCTACACGATCGTCAACGACTGGTCGGCCCGCGACCTGCAGTCGCGGGAGATGCAGGTCGGCCTGGGGCCGGCGAAGGGGAAGGACTTCGCCACCTCGATCGGCCCCTGGATCGTCACGGCCGACGAGCTGGCGGCCCATGCCGACGGCGACGGCTTCCTCGACCTGGACTGCCGGGTCTCGGTCAACGGCTCGCTCGTCGGCCGCGACCGGCTGGCGCACATGCGCTGGACGTTCCCGCAGATGATCGCCTACGCCTCGCGCGACTCCCGCGTGGTGGCCGGCGACCTGCTGGCGTCCGGAACGACCGGGGGCGGTGGCTGCCTCGCGGAGCTGTGGGGTCGCCGCGGCGAGCAGTCCCCGCCCCCGCTGGAGCCCGGTGACAGGGTGACCATGGAGGTCGAGGGGCTGGGCACCCTCACGGGGTCGGTGGCGTGAAGGGCACCTCGCCCCGGATGTCGCCGAGCCCCCGGGCCACCAGCAACCGGCCTCCGGTCAGCGGGTGCCAGGCGCCGTCCGCCCAGGTGCGCAGCGCGCGCGGGTCGAGCTCGACGTCGACGTCGCGGCGCTCGCCCGCATCGAGGTCCACGGTGCTCCAGCCGACCAGTCGGACGGGCTGGTCGTCGCGGTCCTCCGGCTCCGGCTGGAGGTAGACCTGGACCACCTCGCGCGAGGCACGCGAGGAGGTGTTGGTCAGGTCGACGGAGAGCACCCGGCCGTCGAGCGACACCTCGCCGTACTCCCAGGAGCCGTAGCCCAGCCCCTCGCCGAACCAGTACGCCGGCGCGGGGGCGCGGCGGGCGGCGTAGCCCCGGTAGCCCACGAAGACGCCCTCCTCGTAGGTGAGCCGGCCGTCGGTCGGCACGACGTCCCACGCCGGGGCGGCGCCGTCGGCTGCGGGGAAGGACGTCACGAGGCGTCCGGCGGGCTCGATCTCCCCGAGGAGCGCCGCGGCGACCGCGTGCCCGCCCTCCTGTCCGGGCAGTCCGGCCCAGAGCACGGCGTGCACCTCGTCGCGCCACGGCATCAGCACCGGGGTGGCAGCGTTGACGACCACCACCGTGCGAGCGGCCGCGGCGGCGACCGCGGAGACCAGCTCGTCCTGTCGGCCCGGGAGCGCCAGCGTCGACTTGTCGGCCGCCTCCGTCTCCTCCTCCTCGGTGAGTCCGACGACCACGACGGCGACGTCGGCCTCACCGGCGGCGGCCACCGCGGCCGCGATCGCCTCGTCGTCGCTGGGTGGTGTCGGCTCGGCGACGAGCCCCACGGCCACCATCGAGTCCCCGGTGAGCTCGGCGACCAGCTCGGCCGGCTCGGCCAGGACCACGTCGGTCTGCCAGGCGGGCGGCTGGAGCACGTCGGCCCCGATGTCGTTCGAGACCGACTCCAGGGTCACCTCGTGGGAGGCGTCGCCGGCCGTCACCCGCGCGTGCGCGACGCCGAGCACGCCGATCCGCGTCGCGCCGGCCGGCAGGGGGGTCGACAGCTCGACCCGCGCGACCGGTTCGCCGAGGTCCTCGCCGGGCAGGCCGACGATCGTCCTCGCCTCCTCCGAGTGACGGTCGGAGAGGAGCGCGCCGGACCCGCCGAAGAGGCGGACCCGCATGCCGGACGGGCTCGGTCGCGGGCGGCTCCGGACGGCGACGCCGTCGACGACGGTCACGCGGTCGCTCGCCTCCCGCAGGCCGTCGGCGATGCTGACCTGGTGGGGTGCGCGCACGGTGGCCGAGCCGCCGCCCATGCAGGTGGTCTCGAGTGCCGGGCGGCCGACGAGGGCGATCCGGTTCTCGCGGGCCAGCGGCAGCGCGCCGTCGTTGGCGAGCACTGTCATGCCCTGGGCGGCGAGCCGGAGGAGCTGCTCCCGGCGTACCGCGCCGGCGGGGTCGGGGACGACGCTGGGCCAGGCCCGTGGCGCGTCGAGGGCGCCGACCCGGTCGGCCAGGCGGAGGAGGCGGTGCAGGTGATCGTCGACGACCGACTCGGCGACCTCGCCGGCCTGGACGGCGGCGACCAGCGCCGGTCCCCACGGCCCGAGCGGGCCCGGCATGACCAGGTCCAGCCCGCCGTTGGCGGCCGGCCCGGCCGACTTCGTCGCGAACCAGTCCGACATGACCAGGCCGGACCAGCCCCACTCGCCCTTGAGGATCCCGTTGATCACGTGGTCCTGCTCGGTCGCCGGCACGCCGTTGACGTCGTTGTAGGCCGCCATCACCGACCACGGGTCGGCGTCCTGGACGGCGATCTCGAACGGGAGCAGGTAGACCTCGCGGAGCGTGCGCTCGTCGACCACGCTGTCCACGGTGCTGCGATCGGTCTCGGACTCGTTGGCGACCAAGTGCTTGACGCAGGCGCCGACGCCCCGGTCCTGCAGCCCGGCGACGTACGCCGCCGCGAGGTGCCCGGTGAGCAGCGGGTCCTCGGAGTACGCCTCGAAGAGCCGACCGCCGAGCGGGCTGCGGTGGAGATTCACCGTGGGCCCGAGCACCACGTGGATCCGCTGCCGCTCCGCCTCCTCGGCGAGCAACCGGCCGACCTCGGCCGCCGTCTCCCGCCGCCACGACGACGCCAGCAGCGTGGCGTTCGGGAAGAGGCAGGTCAGCGGGCCGCCGGTGAACTCCAGTCCGCGGACGCCGGTCGGGCCGTCGGAGAACGCCATCGGCGCCAGCCCGATCTCGTCCTCGCCGTGCAGCGTGAACATGCTCGCGCCGGTGAGCAGCCGGACCTTGCGGTCCAGCGGCAGCCGGGCCACGCGCTCGGCCAGACGTTCGTCGAGTACCTCGTCGTTGAGTCCACCCATGCCCCCACGCTGCCAGCCGGAGGTTGGTCGGCGGTAGTGCCGGCGTCGGGCTCAGGCGCGCGCGGCCTTCACCAGCGCGGCGTAGACGCCCGCGCTCGGCTTCGGGGTGCGCGCGAAGGTCTCCCGGTCGACCTCGTGCAGGCCGAGCCGGTGGGCGTAGCCGAAGACCCACTCGAAGTTGTCGAGCAGGGTCCAGTGGATGTAGCCGAGCACCGGTACGCCGTCGACCATCGCCGCGCGCAGCCCGGCCAGCGAGGGCTCGATGAAGCCGGCGCGCAGCGCGTCGTCGCCGGTGTCGATGCCGTGCTCGGTGACCAGGATCGGCACCCCGGCCACGGAGTGGGCGTAGCGGACCGCGCCGGCCAGCGACAGCGGCTCGACGGCGGTGCCCATGTCGTTGACGGGGACGCCGGCGGCGGGCGGCACGGGTCCGAAGGCGTCGTACGGCGTCCGCTCGTAGTTCTGCACGCCGAGGAAGTCGTCGCCGCGCGCGAGCTCGAGCCAGCGCTGGTAGACCTCGGCCCGCTTCCGGTCCCGCATGGTCGCATCGTCGCCGTCGACGACGTCGTCCATGACCGCCAGGGAGAAGCCGACCGGGAGGTCGGGACGCCGTGCCTTGATCGCGGCCCTCGCCGCTCGGTGCCCGGCCTCGAGCCCGTCCTCGATCGCGCCCAGCTCCTCCGGCAGCACGACGTTGGCGAGGCGGTAGGTCTCGACGCCCGCCTTCACGGCGCAGGCCTCGAGGGTGGCGCGCTCGACCCGGCGTACGGCGTCGGGGAGGTTCAGCCAGGAGAGCAGGTGCGGCAGGTTCGGCTCGTTCAACGTCACCGCGTAGGCGATCCGGTCGCCGAAGCGCGCCATCAGCAGGTCGCAGTAGCGAGCGAAGAGCGCCGGCGCCTCGGGGTCCAGCCACCCGCCGCGCGCGGCGAACCAGTGCGGCGCGGTGAAGTGGTTGAAGGTCACCACCGGCGCGATCCCGCGCGCCACGCACTCGTCCACGAGCTCCTCGTAGTGGGCGAGCGCCTCCTCGGAGAACCCGCCGCGGACCGGCTCGACGCGCGCCCACTCCACGGAGAAGCGGTAGGCGGTGAGCCCCATCCCGGCCACCAGGTCCACGTCCTCGCGCCAACGGTGCCAGCTGTCGCAGGCCGGGCCCGACGGCTCCTGGAAGACGCTGGGGGAGACCCGCTCGGCGAACCAGGTGTCGCTGTCGACGTTGTCGCCCTCGATCTGGTGCCCGGCGCCGGCGGCGCCCCAGAGGAAGCCGGCCGGGAATGTGAGGTCCGTCATACGGGCCACCCAACCCCGTTCGCGGGGGCGCCGGAACCTGGCTGCTGCCGATACCTCCCATCACGACGGCGCGGGTTCCCCACCGGTGTGACGCGCGGCACAGTGGCGAGCATGTTCGAGTACTTCACGGGCCCCAAGTACGTCTGGAACCTCGGCGTCAACGCCACGCTGAACAACGGCGGCGCGATCGACGAGGTGGACCGGGCCTGCCGGCCCGCCCGTGAGGCGCCGGACGTGGACTCGGGCAGCCGGATCTTCATGGAGGCGTGGAAGGCGGTCGCCGACCAGTTGGCCGACCAGGCCCGCGCCTCGGAGGCGGCCGGCCGCCTGCGCACCGCCGGCCAGCAGTGGTATCGCTCCGGCCTCTACGTCTGCCAGGCCGAGCGGATGCTCTCCAACACCGACCCCGGCCGCCGGGCGTTCTACCAGCAGGCGCTCGACGCCTTCGCCAAGGTCTTCGAGATCGCCGACCCGGCGACCTCGCGGGTCGAGGTGCCCTTCGAGGACACCACGCTGCCGGCGTACTTCTCCAACGCCAGCAAGGACGGCGAGCCGGTGCCGTGCGTGATCATGTGGAACGGCCTGGACTCCACCAAGGAGCACATGTACACCTCCGGCTGGGCGCAGGAGATGCGGGAGCGCGGCATCTCGGTGCTGATGATCGACAACCCCGGCTCGGGCGAGGCGCTCCGCTTTCAGGATCTGAAGTCGCGGATCGAGTCCGAGGACTGGGCGAAGGCACAGGTCGACTACCTCGAGGGCCGCTCCGACGTCGACAGCGACCGGATCGGCCTGGTCGGCTGGTCGCTCGGCGGCTACTACGTGCCGCGCGCCGCGGCGTTCGAGAAGCGGATCAAGTTCATCGCGGTCTGGGGCGCCAACCACAACTGGGGCGAGGTGCAGAAGAAGCGGCTGCAGCGCGAGGGCGAGAACCCGGTGCCGCACTACTGGGAGCACGTGCTCTGGGTGTGGGGCTTCGACGACGTCGAGAAGTTCATCCAGTACGCCGAGGGCGTCAACCTCAACGGCGTCGTCGACAGGATCGCGGTGCCCTTCCTGATCGCGCACGGCGAGAACGACCGGCAGATCTCGGTCGACTACGCCCACCGGTCCTACGACCAGGCCGTCAACAGCCCGAAGCGGGAGCTCCGGATCTTCACGGTCGAGGAGGGGGCCGCCGAGCACGTCGGACTCGACCACATGCCGCACATCAACGCGTTCATCGCCGACTGGGTCGAGGACACGCTCGCCGAGATCGACGCCGGCGCCTACTGAGCGTCCTTGGAGCGCGAGTCGGCAGAAACTTTCTGCCGACTCGCGGGTTCCGGGGCCGAGTCGGCAGAAAGTTTCTGCCGGCTCGCGATCAGGCGGGGCGGGCGGTCCGGCGCTCCAGCTCCCGCCGCACGCCCTGCGCGGCGACCTGGAGCGCCGCGACGAGGCGGGACCTGTCGCGGCGCAGGGACGGGACGACGAGCGCCAGGGCCGCCACCACGGTGTCGTCGGCCGCACGCACCGGCACCGCGACCGAGCAGGCACCCAGGGTCATCTCCTCGTTCGTGGTGGCGTACCCGTCCCGGACGACGCGCTCGAGCTGCTTCTCGAGCACGGCGGGCGCCACGACCGTGTACGGCGTCACCCGGGTGAGGCCGGACAGCACCCGCGCCCGCACCTCGGCCGGCGCATGCGCGAGCAGCACCTTGCCGACGCCGGTGGCGTGCATCGGGAGCCGGGAGCCGACCCGGCTGACCACCGGCACCGACGCCACGCCGGAGAGCCGGTCGAGGTAGAGCACCCGGTCGCCGTCGCGCTCGGCCAGGTGGACCGTGGCCCCGGTGGCGGCCTGCAGGTCCTGGAGGAACGGCGCGGCGACCTCCCGCAGCCCGGTCTGCACCGGCGCGAGCAGCCCGATCTCCCAGAGCCGCCGTCCGACGACGTAGGTCCCGTCCGGCAGCCGCTCGAGCGCCCCTCCGCCGACCAGGGTCCGCGCGATCCGCAGCGCCGTCGGCGGGGTCAGGCCGCTGCGCTCGGCGATGTCGGTCAGCCGCAGCCGCCGGTGTCGGTCGTCGAAGGCGCCGAGCACGGCGAGGGTGCGCTCGACCAGCGATGCGCCCGGGGTCGATCCACCTGCCATGGACGGCAGCCTATTCCACTGAGTGAAAGCATGGAGTCGACGCCGTGACCCAGGTCTCCTTACGGTTCGGCCCATGACCGCCGCCAGCAGCACCCGCACCCAGGTCGCCGTCGTCGGCGGCGGCCCCGCGGGGCTGATGCTCAGCCACCTCCTCCACCGGGCCGGGATCGAGACCGTCGTCATCGACCACCGCACGGTGCACGAGATCGAGAGCACCCACCGCGCCGGCATCCTCGAGGCCGACAGCGTCCGGCTGCTCACCGAGACCGGCGTCTACGCGACGGGCGCGGAGCGCGTGCTCACCGAGGGCGACCGCCACGGCGGGATCTACCTGCGCTTCGGCGGCGAGAGCCACCACGTCGACTTCGAGCGACTGGTCGGCGCCTCGGTGTGGCTCTACCCCCAGACCGAGGTCTTCGTCGACCTGCACGCCGCCCGGACCCGCGACGGGGGCGACCTGCGCTACGGGATCTCGGGGACGACGGTCTGCGAGGTCGAGCACACACCGCGGGTGACCTGCACCGACCCGGACGGCGCCGTCCACGAGGTCCGGGCCGACCTGGTCGTCGGCGCCGACGGCTCGCGCAGCATCTGCCGGGACATCGTCGCCCGGGGCGAGTCGGGCCACCGCCGCTACGGGCGGGAGTACCCGTTCGCCTGGTTCGGCTTCCTCTGCGAGGCTCCCAAGAGCGCGCCGGAGCTGATCTACAACCGCTCCGAGCGCGGCTTCGCGCTGGTCAGCCAGCGCACCGAGTCGATCCAGCGGATGTACTTCCAGGTCGACCCGGACACCGACCCGGCCGACTGGTCCGAGGACCGGATCTGGACCGAGATGCAGCTGCGGCTGGCCGGCCGCGACGGCTTCGAGCTCCGGACCGGGCCGATCATCGAGACCTCCGTGCTGCCGTTCCGCAGCTTCGTGCAGACCCCGATGCGCCACGGCAACCTGGTCCTGGCCGGCGACGCCGCGCACACCGTCCCGCCGACCGGCGCCAAGGGGCTCAACCTCGCGCTGGCCGACGTACGGGTCCTCGCCGAGGTGGCCGAGAACGTGCTGCTGAAGGGCGAGGAGGAGGGCGAGCAGGCGCTGGCCGGCTACACGGACCGTGCCCTGGCGCGGGTCTGGAAGGCCCAGCACTTCTCGTACTGGATGACCACGATGCTGCACCGCGCGCCCCCGGCCGCCGGCGGCGCGTACAGCGACTTCGACGAGCGCCGCCAGCTGGGCGAGCTCGCCACCCTGGTCTCGTCCGAGGCCGGGTCGACCTACCTCGCGGAGGGATACACCGGATGGCCGACGCCATGACCGACCCAGGACCGGCGCTGGAGCCCCAGCGCGTCATCGACGACGAGATCGCGACGATCGCCAAGGAGTACGAGCAGGCCGGCGGCCTGGCGGGAGAGCTGGAGACCCAGCCGCGGGTCGACTACCCGCCGTACCGCTCGAGCATCCTGCGCCACCCCACCAAGGACCTGCACCACGCCGACCCCGAGGGGATCGAGCTGTGGGCGCCCTGCTTCGGCGAGCGCGACATCGACCCGCTGGAGGCGGACCTGACGATCCAGGACGGCGGCGAGCCGATCGGGGAGCGGATGGTCGTCACCGGCCGGGTCGTCGACGGCGAGGGCCGGCCCATCCGCCGGCAGCTGGTCGAGGTCTGGCAGGCCAACGCGGGCGGACGCTACGTCCACAAGCGGGACCAGCACCCGGCACCGCTGGACCCCCACTTCACCGGCGTCGGCCGCTGCCTGACCGACGACGACGGCTGGTACCGGTTCACCACCATCAAGCCGGGCCCCTACCCGTGGCGCAACCACCACAACGCGTGGCGGCCGGCGCACATCCACTTCTCGCTGTTCGGCACCGACTTCACGCAGCGGATGGTCACCCAGATGTACTTCCCGGGCGACCCGCTCTTCGCGCTGGACCCGATCTACCAGGCGATCGTCGACCCGCGCGCCCGGCAGCGGCTGGTGGCGACGTACGACCACGACCTCACCCAGCACGAGTGGGCGACCGGCTACCGGTGGGACATCGTGCTCACGGGGTCCCACCGCACGCCGCTCGAGGGTGACACGGAGGCCGACCGATGAGCACCGCCACGGGGAGCACGAGGCTGACCGCGACGCCGGGCCAGACCGTCGGCCCGTTCTTCCACTACGCCCTGCCGTACGACGGCGACCGCGAGCTCGTCGCCCCCGGCACCCCCGGCGCGGTGCTGCTGCACGGCACCGTGCGCGACGGCGACGGCAACGGCATCCAGGACGCCCTGGTCGAGATCTGGCAGGCCGACCCGTCCGGACGGGTCCTCCAGCGGCCCGGCTCGCGACGCCGCGACGGCCACGTCTTCACCGGCTTCGGCCGGTCCTCGACCGACCGCACCGGGCGGTACGTCTTCACGACGCTCCGGCCGGGGCCCGTGGACGGCGGGCTGCCCTTCTTCGCCGTCACCGTCTTCGCCCGCGGGCTGCTCAACCGGCTCTTCACGCGGGCCTACCTGCCGCTGGAGGGTGCCGCCCCGGATGCGCTGCTGACCGCGGCCGGCGAGCGTGCGGGCACCCTGGAGTGCGTCCGCGACGAGGACGGGCTGCGGTTCGACATCACGCTGCAGGGCGCGGGGGAGACCGTCTTCCTCTCCTATCCGGGACACTCGGAGGCGTGAGCACCCTTCTCTGGCCCGGGGACCACCGCGCCGGATCGCTGATGTCGGACGCCGCGCTCGTCGAGGCGATGGTGGCGGTCGAGCAGGCGTGGCTCGACGCCCTGGTGGCCACCGGCGTCGCTCCGGAGTCCGCGAGTCGGCACAGACTCTCTGCCGACTCGCGCTCCGAGGCGTCGGTCTCTGCCGACTCGGCGCTGGACCCGGCCGAGGTCGAGGCCGGCGGCAACCCGGTGATCCCGCTGGTCCGCGCGCTGCGCGCGGCGCTGCCCGACCATGCCGCCCCCTGGGTGCACCGGGGGCTGACCAGCCAGGACGTCCTCGACACCGCGCTCGTGCTGTGCGCGCGCGACGCCGTCGAGGCGGTACGCCGCGAGCTCGGCGACCAGATCACGCTGCTCGTCGCCCTGGCCGAGGAGCACCGGGAGACCGCGATGCTCGCCCGCACGCTGACCCAGCCGGCGCTGCCCACCACGTTCGGCGCGAAGGCGGCCACCTGGCTGCACGCCGTGCTCGACGCCGACGACGCGTTGGCGGCGCTGCGCTGGCCCGTGCAGCTCGGCGGGGCGGCCGGCACGCTGGCGGCACCGGTCGAGCTGGCCGGCGTCGAGGGTGGCCGCCAACTGCGCGGCCTGATCGCCGCGGGCCTGGACCTCGACGGGGGCGCCCCGTGGCACACCCGCCGCACGACGGTCACCGCGCTCGGGGACGCCGCGGTGACCGCCACCGACGGGTGGGGCCGGATCGCCAACGACGTGCTCGCGCTGGGCCGCCCGGAGATCGGTGAGCTGCGCGACGGCTCGGCCGGCGGCTCCTCGGCGATGCCGCACAAGGCCAACCCGACGCTCGCGGTGCTGGTGCGGCGCGCAGCCCTGGCCGGGCCGCCGCTCGCCTCGACGCTGCACCTGGCCGCGGCCGCGCAGGTCGACGAGCGCGCCGACGGCGGCTGGCACGTCGAGTGGCAGACGCTGGCGCTGCTGCTGCGGCGTACCGTCGTCGCCGCCGCGCAGACCACCGGGCTGCTGCGGGGGCTGGGCGTCGACACCGACCGGATGGCGGCGCACCTGGCCGCGTTCGAGGACGACCTGCTCGCCGAGCAGCGGTCCGTCGCCGCCGTCACCGGGCGACCGCCCGCGGCGACCTACCGCGGCCTGGTGGATGACCTGATCGACGAGGCGCTCGTCCGCGCCCGCACCCGCCTGAAGGAGCATCCGTGACCGTCACCCTGACCCACCTCGGCGGCGACGAGGCCCGTCCGCTGCTGGTGCTGGGCCCGTCGCTCGGCACGTCGGTCGAGGCGCTCTGGTCGGCCGCCGCCGAGCACCTCGCGCACGACTTCCACGTCGTCGGCTGGGACCTGCCGGGCCACGGCCGCAACCGCACCGCGCCGGCCGACGGGCTGACCGTGGCGTCGGTCGCGGCGGACGTGGTGGCCGCCGTGGACGCGCTCGCCGGTCCGGGAACCACGTTCCACTACGCCGGCGACTCGGTCGGTGGCGCCGTCGGGCTGCAGCTGCTCCTCGACGCCCCGGAGCGGGTCGGCACGGCGACGCTGCTCTGCACCGGCGCCAGGATCGGTACGGCCGACGGGTGGCGCGAACGGGCCGCCGCGGTCCGGGCGTCCGGGACGTCGTCGATGGTCGCCGGGTCCGCCGCGCGCTGGTTCGCCCCCGGGTTCCTGGAGCGCGACCCGTCCCGGGGCTCGGCGCTGCTGCACGCCCTCGCCGACACCGACGACGCCGGCTACGCCGCGGTCTGCGGCGCGCTGACCACGTTCGACGTCCGCGACCGCCTGGGCGAGATCGGGGTCCCGGTGCTCGCCGTGGCCGGTGCCCTCGACGAGCCCACCCCTCCGTCCGGGCTCGCCGAGATCGCCGACCGGGTCCGCGACGGTCGCGTGGTCGTGCTGGACGACGTGGCACACCTGGCACCCGTCGAGGCGCCCGTGGAGGTGGCGGAGATGATCCGGCAGCACACGCTGCGCGCGGGCCCGGCGCCGACCGCGGAGCGGGACGGGCTGACCGTCGCCGAGGCCCGCGCCGCGGGGATGACCGTGCGCCGCGAGGTGCTCGGCGACGCCCACGTGGACCGCGCCACGGCGGCCGCCACGGACCTGACGGCCGAGTTCCAGCAGTTCATCACCGAGTACGCCTGGGGCGGGATCTGGACCCGGCCCGGCCTGGACCGACGCTCCCGCTCGCTGATCACACTCACCGCGCTGGTCGCCCGCGGCCACCACGAGGAGCTCGCGATGCACCTCCGCGCGGCGCGCACCAACGGCGTCACGGTCGAGGAGATCAAGGAGCTCCTGCTGCAGACCGCGATCTACTGCGGGGTGCCGGACGCCAACACGGCGTTCCGGATCGCGCAGCAGACGCTGGCGGAGCTGGGCGAGGCCTGAGCCCGGTCGCCGGGGCCTGTGCTACTCCGACCGGCGGGCCAGCGAGCCGGCGTACTGCACCATCGTGCGGTCGTAGTCGGCGATGAGGCGCTCGCACCGGTCCACGAGCCGGTCGAAGGCGCTGCTGTCGGCGTACACGCCGACCCGCGCGCTGTAGGCGCGCTGCTCGCGGGCGAGCGCGCGCCGCAGCGACTCCTGGGCCGCCGCCGCGGTCGTGGTCCGCGCGAAGACCCGCTCCACCCCCGCGGCTACCACGACCACGAAGCCGAGCGTCGGCGCGACCCACCCCGGCGCGCCCACCGCCTCGCTCAGGGGCACCCCGGCGCCGGCGACGATGACCACGATCCAGAGCGCCTGGATGCCGACGGTTCGCAGCAGCGCCTCCCGCTCGCCGTTGCGGATCCGGGCGCTGATGTCGTCGAGGTACATGCGTCGGTCCTCGGCGATGCGCTTGGGCGGGCGGTCGGGTGGGGGACCGAGCGTGCTCATGGGCGGTCACGCTAGTGCGCGGGCGGGACCTTCGTCCCGGTCGGGGTCGGATTGGCGTCGGCTCCCGTTGAGGTGCCGCGCCGGGAGGCCTAGTGTCGACAGCAGCGCGCGGCGCCGCGCGCGAGGCGGGCGGGCGATGCTGAGGCTGGCGGACTTCGAGAAGCCGTTCTACGGGCTCTCCCCGCGCGGCAGCGCGGGCAAGCCGCTGACCGTGACCGTGATCGTGGTGGCGATGAACCTCCGCAAGTGGCCCGAGCCCGTGCTCACGGCGACGGACCTCGAGACGGTGATCTTCGGCCCGGGCGGGTCCGTCGCCGAATGGATCGAGGAGATGTCCCAGGGGCGGCTCCTCCTCGTGCCGCACCCGACCGTCCCGGTCCTCGGGCCTCGGTGGAGCAGCTACGACTACCGGTTCTACTACCGGGAGGGGCCGTGGTCGCCCGGCGCGCTCGCCGAGGACAGTCCCCACCGCTGGGTGGACGCCGGCGGCGTCTACGGCGAGAAGGGGAGGGTCTGGTACCTCGACGACGACGGCTACGTCGGCGGCCACAGTCACAGCTGGGGCGAGATGCTGCGCGCGGTCGACGCCGACCCGCGGATCAGCCTGTCGTCGTACGACACCGACAAGGACGGCTCGCTCGCGCCGACCGAGTGCCTCTTCCTCCTGGTGAAGAACCAGGCGGCCACGCGCGGCTTCAGGCGCCCCGTCTTCGCCTCGGAGGTGCCGCTGCCGGCGAAGAAGCTCGGCTTGGACGGCGTCCACATCGCCAACATCGCGGAGCTCTACGCCGCGCCGCCGCACGGCTGGGTGGACGTCGCCGCGGCGGGCGAGGAGCTGCTGCACCTGGCCGCCGACCTGGACGACCAGTACCCGGACACGGGGCGGCCCCAGCCGCCGCCGCCGTACCGGACGGACGACGACCCCGGCCGACCCGGCCAGTACTCGATCTCGGACGCCGGCGGGCGGCCCGTCCACGTCGACCCGTACCACAAGCTCAAGTGGGGCTGGCTGAACCCGCAGCTGGCCGACGCGACCGGCACCTACACGCTCGGGCCGGCGGCGACGACGGGGGACGCGCTGATCCTCGCCAATCCCCACGTGGGGACGCGGGAGTTCTTCATCGTCGAGAACCGGTGGCGCGGCGCGAGCTACGACCAGCACCGCGACAAGGCCTGCGGTGACGGGCTGGCGGTCTGGCACTGCATCCAGGACCCGTCGCTGGCGGACAACTGGGCGCGCCGGGCCGTGCACCTGCGTCGCGCCGATCCGCGCCTCGGTGCCACCGGGCTGCCGCAGGACGAGCGCGTGCTCTTCGACGGGTCGGCGCCGGGGCGCGGCTACGACCTCCACGACGACTCGACGCCGACGAACCTGCGGTTCCGGGACGGGTCGCCGAGCCGGCTGGCGATCCGCGCCATCCCCCCGGCGGCCGAGACCATGACCATCCACGTCACCGTTCCGCCGGAGCCGGGGAGCGTCGCGGTGGCGGTCGGGCGGGTGAGCCGCCTGCGCGTCCACGAGCGCGGCACCGGCTACGGCGTCCCCGGGCGACGGCTGCCGCAGGACTGCGTCGTCTCGGTGGACTCCGAGCCGGGTGGCACCTTCGGCATCGACCTGGGTGGACCCGAGGGGCGCTGGATGTTCGACCTCGTCAGCGAGGCGTTCGCCCGGGGCGAGCCGGTCAGGCTCGAGTACCGCGCCCAGACCGCCGACGGCGGCGAGGTGCTGAGGGTGCTCCGTGCGTAGGTACCGACCCGGCCACAGCCACCACGAGAGAGCAGGAGGGACTCGACGATGAGCATCTCCACGGCGAGGGGCACGCTCAGCTATCTGCGGGTGCACGAGAGGGGCACCAAGTACGGTCCGCCCGGCGACGAGCTCGATGCCGAGGTCATCGTGAAGGTCACCGGCGGCGACGACGCCTACGGCTTCCAGTTGCGGGCCGATGCGAACCTGCCGGTCCGGGAGGCGATGCTCACCCTGCTGCGGGAGGCGTTCACCGCTCGGCGACCGGTGCTCATCGACTACGTCGACAACCCCGGGCACCACAACCTGCGGATCTATCGGGTGATCCTCCTGGCCTGACCGCGCCGGCGCGGCCCCGTGGCGTTCAGGCGGCGCCGACGGTGACGCGGCGGACCACGTCCGACACCCGGGTCACCGCTGGACCGGGGTCGGGCCGGTGCGCCAGCGCCAGCGGCGCGGAGACCGGGTCGCCGGCCAGGGGGACGTAGGCGACGCCCTCGAGGCGCAGCGCCCGCACCGAGGCGGGGACCAGTCCGACGCCGAGCCCGGCGGCGACGAACGCGACCAGCGTGCCGGTCTCGCCGACCTCGACGACGTCGGGCTCCAGGCCGACCTCGCGGAGCGCGTCGACGACCAGCGGCTGCATCGTCGACCGGTGGCCCGACGGGTGGGTGACCAGCGGCTCGCCGGCCAGGTCGGCGAGAGCGATGGCGTCGCGGCCGGCCAGGGCGTGGCCGGCGGGCAGCACGGCCACCAGTGGCTCCGTGCGCAGGTGCCGGATGACGAGGTCCTCCGCGCCGGTGCCGCCGGGCCGCAGCACCGCGAGGTCGAGCGTGCCGCCACGCACGGCGTCCAGGAGGGCGGGGCCCAGCAGCTCGCCGTGCAGCTCGAGCTCGAGGTCCGGCAGCTCCTCGCGCAGCCGTCGGGTGACGCGCGGCAGCACGTCGTAGGTCGCGGTACCGACGAAGCCGAGCCGGACCCGGCCCGCGCGACCGGCGGCCATCAGCGCGAGGTCGTCGGCGGTGCGGTCGGCGGTGCCGACGATCTCCGCGGCGCGGGAGCGGAGCAGCCGGCCCGCCTCGGTGAGGCGGACGGTCCGGGTCGAGCGCTCCACCAGGACCGCGCCGACCTCGTTCTCCAGGCGCCGCAGCTGCTGGGAGAGGGCCGGCTGGGCGATGTGCAGCCGCGCCGCCGCGCGACCGAAGTGCTGCTCGTCGGCGAGCACCAGGAAGGAGCGGAGCAGGCGGATCTCCATGCGGGCCAGTTTATGCACGCTGCTTATGAATCATGGTCGAAAGAGTATTGGACGTGATGAATCGTGCGTCCTAGCGTGGACGTGTGACCGCGAGCTTCCTCTACGCCAGCGTCCGTACCCCGTTCGGCCGGTTCGGCGGCGCCCTCGCCGGCGCCCGCCCCGACGACCTCGCCGCGACCGCCCTCGGCGGCGTGCTGGCGAAGGCGCCCGACCTCGATCCCGCCGCCATCGGCGACGTGGCCTGGGGCTGCGCGAACCAGGCCGGGGAGGACAACCGCAACGTGGGCCGGATGGCGGTGCTGCTCGCCGGCCTGCCGACCTCCGTGCCGGCCACCACCGTCAACCGGCTCTGCGGCTCGTCCCTCGACGCCGCGATCCTCGCCTCCCGGACCGTCGAGACCGGCGACGCCGACATCGTCGTCGCCGGTGGCGTGGAGTCGATGACCCGCGCCCCGTGGGTGCTCCCCAAGCCCGAGCGCGCGTTCCCCGCGGGCAACGCCACCGCCGTCTCGACCACCCTCGGCTGGCGGCTGGTCAACGAGCGGATGCCGACCGAGTGGACCGCCTCGCTGGGGGAGTGCAACGAGCAGCTCGCGGAGCGGTTCGCGATCTCCCGCGAGCGTCAGGACGCCTTCGCGGCCCGGTCCCACGCGCTGGCCGCGCGGGCCTGGGCCGAGGGCTTCTACGACGACCTGGTCGTGCCGGTCGAGGGCGTCGACCTCGCCCGCGACGAGAGCATCCGCGACGGCTCGACGCCGGAGAGGCTCGCCGGCCTCAAGCCGTCCTTCCGTACGCCGGAGGCCGGCGGCACCATCACCGCCGGCAACGCCAGCCCGCTCAACGACGGCGCCGCCGCCCTGCTGATCGGCTCGGAGTCCGCGGCCGATGCCATCGGCCGCGCGCCGCTGGCCCGGATCGCCGGCCGCGGGGTGCACGCCCTGGATCCGCAGGACTTCGGCTTCGCGCCGGTGGCGGCGGCCGAGGCGGCCCTGGCCCGCGCCGGCATCGGCTGGGACGACGTCGCGGCCGTCGAGCTCAACGAGGCGTTCGCCGTCCAGTCGCTGGCCTGCGTGGACGCCTGGAAGATCGACCCCGAGATCGTCAACACCAAGGGCGGGGCGATCGCGATCGGCCACCCGCTCGGCGCCTCCGGCGCCCGGATCCTCGGCACCCTGGCCGCGCGCCTGGCGGAGTCCGGCGGACGCTGGGGCGTGGCGGCGATCTGCATCGGCGTGGGGCAGGCCCTGGCCGTCGTACTGGAGAACGTCGGCGGCGCCACCACGACGGGTGCCGGCTCGTGACCGCCACGATCTGCGGCTCCTACGACGAGGCGCTCGCCGACACCCCCGACGGCGCCACGGTGCTGGTCGGCGGCTTCGGCATGGCGGGGATGCCCGTGGAGCTGATCGACGCGTTGATCCGGCAGGGCGCCACCGACCTGACGGTGGTCTCCAACAACGCCGGGAACGGCGACACCGGGCTCGCGGCGCTGCTCGTCGCGGGCCGGGTCCGCAAGGTCGTCTGCTCCTTCCCGCGGCAGTCGGACTCCTACGTCTTCGACGAGCTCTACCGGGCCGGCCGCATCGAGCTCGAGGTGGTGCCCCAGGGCAACCTCGCCGAGCGGATGCGCGCGGCCGGCGCCGGGATCGGCGCCTTCTTCTCGCCGACCGGCGTCGGCACCCCGCTCGCCGAGGGCAAGGAGACGCGGCGGATCGACGGGCGCGACTACGTCCTGGAGTACCCGATCAAGGGAGACCTGGCGCTCATCAAGGCCCACCTGGCCGACCGGATGGGCAACCTCGTCTACCGCAAGACGGCCCGCAACTTCGGCCCGGTGATGGCGACCGCGGCGGCCACCGTCGTCGCCCAGGTCGAGCGCGTGGTGCCGACCGGCGATCTCGACCCGGAGGCCGTGGTGACCCCCAGCATCTACGTCGACCGGGTGGTCCCGGCGGCGCACCCCGAGGAGGCGTCGGCATGACGAGCAGCACGGGAACGAGCACCGGCACGGAGCCCCGCACCAAGCACGAGATCGCCGCGGCGATCGCCCACGACATCGTCGAGGCGAACCCGGGCGGCGCCTACGTGAACCTCGGCATCGGGCAGCCGACCCTCGTCGCCGACCACCTGCCGGAGGGCTCCGGGGTGGTGCTGCACACCGAGAACGGGATGCTCAACATGGGCCCGGCCGCCCGTGGCGGCGACGTCGATCCGGACCTGACGAACGCCGGGAAGATCCCGGTGACCGAGCTCCCGGGGGCGTCGTACTTCCACCACGCCGACTCCTTCGCGATGATGCGCGGCGGCCACCTGGACGTCTGCGTGCTCGGTGCCTTCCAGGTCTCCGAGCGCGGCGACCTGGCCAACTGGCACACCGGCGCGCCGGACGCGATCCCGGCGGTCGGCGGCGCCATGGACCTGGCCATCGGCGCGAAGCGGGTCTGGGTGATGATGACGCTGCTCGACAAGGCCGGCCGCCCGAAGCTGGTGCCGGAGTGCACCTACCCGGTCACCGGGGTGGCCTGCATCGACCGCGTCTACACCGACCTGGGCACCTTCGCGATCACGCCCGACGGCGTCCGGGTGCTCGAGGCCCACGGCCGCACCGAGGAGGAGCTGGCCGAGCTGCTGGCGCCCGTGCGTCTCGTCTGAGCGCTGGACCGCGGATTCCCCGGGGGCAGCACCTTCGCCTAAGGTAAGTCTGCCCTAATAGGAATCCCACAGCGGGTTCACAGTGCACGCAGAGGAAGACACCGCAGTGAAGCGCATCTCCGCCGCCCTGTCCCTGGTCATCGCCGCCGCCCTCGGCACCGCCGCCTGCTCGGGCGACGACGGGCCGAAGGTCGTGGTCTACAACGCCCAGCACGTGCAGCTGCTGGAGGAGATCGCGCCGAAGTTCGAGGAGGCGACCGGGATCAAGGTCGAGCTGCGCAACGGCTCGGACTCCGAGATGGCCGCCCAGCTCATCCAGGAGGGCGACGCCTCGCCGGCCGACGTCTTCCTCACCGAGAACTCCCCGGCGATGGCCGCCGTCGAGCGCGCCGGCCTGCTGGCGCCGCTGGACGCCGCCGCGACCGACCCGATCCCGGCGCAGTACCGCCCCGAGAGCGGGCTGTGGACCGGCTTCGTCTCCCGGTCCACCGTCCTGGTCTACAACCCCGACCTGGTCGCCGAGGACGAGTTGCCCGCGTCGCTGATGGAGCTCGCCGAGCCGGAGTGGGCGGGCAAGGTCTCCTTCTCGCCGACGGGCGCCGACTTCCAGGCCATCGTGGCGGCGGTCCTCGACCTCGAGGGCGAGGACGCGGCCCGCGCCTGGCTGGAGGGCCTCAAGGCCAACGGCACCGTGTACGACGGCAACAACGTCGTGCTGGAGGCGGTCAACTCCGGCGAGATCGCGACCGGCATCGAGTACCACTACTACTGGTACCGCGACCAGGCCGAATCCGGCGAGAACAGCGACGACAGCACCCTGCACTTCTTCGGGAACCAGGACCCGGGCGCGTTCATCAGCGTCTCGGGCGCCGCGGTCCTCGACAGCGCCGAGAACGCCGACGGGGCCCAGGAGTTCGTCGCCTACCTGACGAGCGAGGAGGGCCAGCAGGCCCTCGCCGACAGCTACGCCCTGGAGTACCCGCTGAACCCCGCGGTCAGCCTGGCGCCGCCGGTGAAGCCCTTCGCGGACCTCGAGCCGCCGGCCGTGGCCATCAGCGACCTCGACGGCGACAAGGTGGTGGAGCTGCTCTCGGACGCGGGCTTCGTGCTGTGAGCGCCCCCGCCGGCCCCGGCCTGGACCCGGGCGACGTCGCCGCCTTCGGGCCGGCCGGCGCCGCGCCGCGCCGGGGCGGGCTGCCCCGGCCCCCGGTCGTGCTGCTGGCGCTCGGGGTCCTGGTGGTGGCCACCAGCCTGCTGCCGCTCGGCTTCGTGCTGTGGTCGACGGCGCAGATGGGCCCCGCGGAGGCCTGGGACCTGCTCACCCGCCCGCGCTTCGCGGACCTGCTCTGGAACACCACGCGGCTGCTGGTCGGTGGGGTCGCGCTGAGCGCCGTCCTCGGCGTCGGCTTCGCCTGGCTGGTCGCGCGCACGGACCTGCGGCTCTCGGGGCTGTGGCACGGCGTGCTCTGCGCTCCGCTCGCGGTGCCGGCGTTCGTGAACGGCTACGCCTGGGTCTCGACGACCCACGCTGTGCAGTCCTCCTACTGGGGCGCCGTGCTGATCGTCAGCCTCTCCTACTACCCGCTGGTCTACCTGCCCACGGTGGCGGCGCTCGGTCGGCTCGACGCCTCGGTCGAGGACGTCGCCGCCAGCCTGGGCGCCGGGCCCGGCACCTCCTTCGTCCGGGTGGTGCTGCCCGCGATCAGCCCGGCCGTGCTCGGCGGGGCGCTGCTGGTCGGCCTGCACCTGCTGGGGGAGTACGGCGCCCTGCAGCTGCTCAACTACCCGACCCTGACCACCGGGATCCTCGACCAGTACCGGGTCTCCTTCAACGGCCCCGCCGCGACCCTCCTCGCGCTGGTCCTCGTCGTCTTCTGCCTGGCCCTGCTCGGCCTGGAGGCGCTGGCGCGCGGCAATCGCCGGCGGGCACGCGTCGGCGCCGGTGTCGGACGCCCCGCCGCGCGGCACCGCCTGGGCCGCGCGGCACCCGTGTGGACGCTGGTGGTCGCCGGCTTCGCCGTCCTGACCCTCGGCATCCCGCTGAGCAGCCTGCTGCGCTGGCTGCTCCACGGCAGCTCGTCCTCGCTCTCGAGCGGGGGCCTCGGGTCCGCGGTCGGCACGACCCTCGGCCTCGCCGTCGTCGGCGGGCTGCTGACCACCCTCGCCGCGCTGCCCGTCGCGTGGCTCGCGGTCCGGTACCGGAGCACGCTCGCCACGCTGCTGGAGCGCGGCGTCTACCCGGCCAACGCGCTGCCCGGCATCGTCGTGGCGCTCGCGCTGGTGACGGTGTCGATCAACGTGGTGCCGGCGCTGTACCAGACGCTCCCGCTGCTGGTGCTCGGCTACGCCATCCTGTTCCTCCCGCGCGCCGCCGTCGGCGTCCGCTCGACGCTCGAGCTGGCCCCGCCGGTGCTCGACGACGTCGCGACGACCCTCGGCTGCACCCGCGCCGGTGCCGCGCGCCGGGTGACCCTGCCGCTGGTGCTGCCCGGCCTGGGCGCCAGCGTCGCGCTGGTCTCCCTCGCGGTCGCCACCGAGCTGACCGCGACGCTGCTCCTGGCGCCGACCGGCACCTCGACGCTGGCGACGCAGTTCTGGTCCCGCGCGTCCGCCGTCGAGTACGGCGCCGCCGCGCCGTACGCGCTGGCCCTGATCGTGCTCTCGGTGCCCGCGACCTGGTTGCTCGGTCGCGTCGCCGTCGTCCATCAGCAGAGCAACGAGCAGGGCAACGAGCAGGGCAACGAGCAGGGGAGGCCGGCATGACCGCGCTGACGGTGTCGGGACTCACCAAGTCGTTCGGGTCGGCCCGGGTGCTCGACGGGGTCGACCTCGAGGTCCCGGGCGGCCTGACCGCCGTGCTCGGCGCCTCCGGTTGCGGCAAGACCACGCTGCTGCGCATCCTCGCCGGGTTCATCGAGCCCGACGCCGGCACGGTGAGCCTGGGCGGCCGGGTCGTCGCGGGGGAGGGGCGCACCGTCCCGGCCCGCCACCGGCGGATCGGCTACGTGCCGCAGGAGGGTGCACTCTTCCCCCACCTCGACGTCGCGGCGAACGTCTCCTTCGGGCTGACCGGCCGGCGGCGTGCCTCCGGCGGACGGCGCGCCGCGCGGGAGCGCGTGGCCGAGATGCTCGACCTCGTCGAGCTGCCGCAGGCGCTCGCGGGTCGCCAGCCCCACGAGCTCTCCGGCGGTCAGCAGCAGCGGGTCGCGCTGGCCCGGGCGCTCGCGCCCCGGCCGGACGTGGTGCTGCTCGACGAGCCGTTCTCCTCCCTCGACGCCGGGCTGCGCGAGGAGACCGGCCGGGCCGTCGCCCGGGCGCTGCGCGCCAGCGCCGCGACGGCGGTGCTGGTCACCCACGACCAGGGCGAGGCGCTCTCCCTGGCCGACCAGGTCGCGGTCATGGCCGCCGGCCGGTTCGTCCAGGTCGCCCCGCCCGCGGAGGTCTACCTGGAGCCGGCGAGCCCCGCGGTCGCCGCGTTCGTCGGCGGCGCCGCCCTGATCCCGGGCGACGCCGTCGCGGGCTCGGTGGACTGCGCGCTGGGGCGGGTGACGGTCCGCGGGGCCGAGCAGGGGGCGGTGCTGATGGCCGTCCGTCCCGAGCAGGTCGCCGTGACCGCCGCGGGCGAGCCCGGCTCCCGTGCGGCGGCGGTGCGGGAGGTCTCCTTCTTCGGCCACGACGCCACGGTGCGCGTCCGGCTCGGTGGCGACGCGACCGCGGCCGGCGCGGTGGAGGTGACGGCGCGCGTCGGCGCCGACGACGTGCCCGAGCCGGGCAGCTCCGTCGGTGTCCGGCTCCTCGGCGAGGTGCTGGCCTTCCCCCGGGCGGAGTCGTGAGCACGCCGGCCCTCGCGCCCCTCGCCGAGCACTGGCTGCTCGGCGGCGCCGCCGACGACGCCGCGCTGGTGGTGGGGGACCGGACGATCACCTACGGCGGCCTCGCCGACCGGGTCGCGGCGGCGCGGGGGACCGGGCCACGCCGCCTCACGCTCCTGGAGGCCACGCCCACGCTGGAGTTCGTGGTCGCCTACCTCGCCGCGCTGGCGGACGGCGACCCCGTGCTGCTGATGGCACCGGGCGATCGCGAGCGGCACGGCCACCTGGCGGCGGCGTACCCGCCCGGTTCCACCGAGGGCCTGCACGAGGACCTCGCGCTGCTGCTGTCGACCTCGGGGTCGACCGGCTCGCCGAAGCTGGTGCGGCTCTCCCGCGACAACGTCGCGTCGAACGCCCGGAGCATCGCCGACTACCTGGCGCTGCGCCCGGGCGACGTCGGGATCACCGCGCTGCCGCTGCACTACTGCTACGGCCTCTCGGTCCTGCACAGCCACCTCGCGGCCGGCGCCACCGTCGTGCTCACCGACCTCTCGGTGGCGGACGCCTGCTTCTGGGACCTCGCCGAGCGCGCCGGTGTCACCGGGGTCGCGGGCGTGCCGCACACCTTCGCGCTCCTCGACGCCGTGGACTTCCGGGCCGGGGTGCTGCCGCGGCTGACGTCGCTGCGGTACCTCACCCAGGCCGGCGGCCGGATGGCACCCGACCGGGTCCGCTCCTACGTCGGCGACCTCGGCGCGCGCGGCGTCGACCTCTTCGTCATGTACGGGCAGACCGAGGCGACGGCGCGGATGGCGTACCTGCCGCCGCACCTGGCGCTGGAGCACCCGGACACCATCGGCGTGGCCATCCCGGGCGGGGCGCTGCGGGTCGACCCGGTCGACGGTGCACCGGACGGGTGCGGCGAGCTCGTCTACACGGGTCCCAACGTGATGATGGGGTACGCCGAGTGCCTCGCTGACCTGGCCCGCGGCAGCGAGCTGGCGGAGCTGCGCACCGGCGACCTCGCCCGCGTCACCGACGCCGGGCTGTTCCAGGTGCTCGGTCGCCGCGACCGGCACGCCAAGGTGCTCGGCCACCGGGTGGACCTGGACCGGGTCGAGTCGGCGGTCGCCGACGCCGGTCGCTCGGTCCGGCTGGTCGCGCGGCCCGAGGCGCTGTGGGTCTTCCTGGCCGGTGCGCGCGGCCGGGCGCGGGTCCGCGACCTGGTCGCCCGGTGCACCGGCCTGCGGGGGACCGCGCTGCGGGTGGTCGTCCTCGACGAGCTCCCCGTGACCACGTCCGGCAAGCCCGACGACGCGCCGCTGCGCGCCCACGTCGAGCGCGCGGAGGCGCTGGGGACGGCCGGGACGGCGTCGGCGGACGGACCGGTCACCGCCGAGGACGTCCGGGACCTCTACGCGGTCGCGCTGGGCCGCCCGGACGCGACGGTGGAGAGCACGTTCGTGGCGCTCGGTGGGGACTCGCTCTCCTACGTCGAGATCTCGACCCGGCTCGGCGAGCGGCTCGGCCCGCTGCCGTCCGGGTGGCCGTCGATGAGCGCCGCCGCGCTCGCCGCCGCCGGAGGACCGGCGGCCGGCGCCGCGACCGGCGTCGCCGGCGGTGGTCCCGAGCGGGCGCGGCGCCGCCCGCGGGGCGTGCCGGTGGACGTCTCGGTGCTGCTGCGCGCCCTCGCGATCGTGCTGGTGGTGGTCGCGCACGCCGACGTGCTGCAGGTCCAGGGCGGCGCCCACGTGCTGCTCGCCGTCGCCGGCTTCAACCTCGCTCGGTTCCAGCTCGCGGTCCCGGGTCGTGCGGAGCGGGTGCGTGCGGTGCTCGGCGGAGCCCGTGCGATCGCGCTGCCGACGGCCGTGTTCGTCGGCGTCCTCGCGCTCGTGGGCGACCAGTACCGCTGGTCGACCGCGCTGCTGCTCAACGGGTTGGTCGGCGCGGACACGTGGGACGACCAGTGGCAGCTCTGGTTCCTGGAGGCGCTGGTCTGGTCCTACGTCGCCCTCGCCCTGCTGCTCGCGGTGCCGGCGATCTCGCGGGCCCAGCGCGCCGCGCCGTTCGGCACGGCGCTGCTGGTGCTGGCGCTCGCCCTCGGGGTGCGGTTCTGGTGGACCGGTGTCGAGGCCGGGGCGACCGAGCGCTACACCCCGGGCGTCGTGGCCTGGTGCCTCGCGCTCGGCGCGTGCGCCGCGTTCGCCCGCCACGCGTGGCAGCGCTGGCTCGTGGCCCTCCTCGCGGTCGCGGCGACGATCGGGTTCTTCGGGGATCCGCGCCGGGAGGCGATCGTGGTCGCCGGTGTGCTGCTGCTGATCGCGGGCCGGCCGGTGCGGCTGCCGCGTCGCGTCGCGGCGGCGCTCGGCGCCCTCGCCGCGGCATCGCTGTGGATCTACCTGACGCACTGGCAGGTCTACCCGCCGCTGGAGGACGCGGGCCATCCCGTGTGGGCGGTCGTCGCCTCCCTCGCGGTGGGCCTCGCCGCGGCTGCGCTGGCGGCCCGCGGCGGGACGGTGCTCCGCGCGGCCCGTCGGCGTCTCCGGTTCGCGCCGCAGTAGCCTCGCGTCGGCGGCGCCGGCACGCAGGAGGCGGACCGGCCGCGGCGCGACCCGGAGGGACGGTACGACGTGGGGCCGAGGGGCAGGGATCCCGAGAGCGTGGAGCGCGGACCCGTGCGGGTCGAGGCGCCCGACGAGGCGACCCGGGCGGCGGCGACCGCCCTGGTGCAGCGCTGCGTCGGCGGCGTCAACGCGCTCGCCCGCGAGCTCACCGACCGGTGGTTCGTCGACATCCCCGCCTACGACCAGCTCCCGGCGGAGCTGAAGGAGACCGAGTTCGCCGACACGGCCCGGCACGCCACCCGTCAGCTGCTGCTCGCGGTGGGCGGCGAGCCGATCGAGATCCTGCCCCTGATGCGCGCCCGGGCGGCGCAGCGGGCCACCGAGGGGATCCCGCTGCGACTGATGGTCGACGCCTACCTGTTCGGCAGCCAGTACGTGTGGCGGGCGATCGCGCGGGAGGCCCGACCGGAGGAGCAGGCGGCGCTGCCCTGGATCGCCGAGGTGCAGATGCGCCTCGTCGGCGAGGCGGTCTCGGCCGTGGTCGACAGCTACCAGGCGCAGGTCACCGCCGGGCGCGCCGAGCAGGACGAGGGCCGCCAGGCGCTGGCCCGCGCGCTGGTCGACGGCGCCGGGGTGGCGGAGGCGGCCGCGAGCGCCGAGGCGGTCCTGGCACCGGCGTACCTGGTCGCGCAGGTGCGCCGGGTGGACGGCGACGAGGCGACCGTCGCGGCCCGGCGGGCCCGCGAGTTCCTGCGCGCGGACCTGTTCCGCCGCCTGGGCTCGGGCGTGCTGACGCTGCGGGAGTCCGAGGGGCTGGTCCTGCTGCTGCCCCAGGCCGAGGGAACCGATGTGGAGGGCGAGCTGCGGGGTGCGGTCCGCCAGGTCGGGGGACTGGCCGTCGGGACGGCCCCGGCACCCGAGCCGCACCGCGTCCCGGAGGCCGCGGAGCGGGCGCGCCTGATCTCCTCGATCGCGGTCAGCACCGACCGCGGGGCCGGGGTCTTCGGCCTGGGCGAGGTGCTGCTGGAGTACCACCTCGCCGGCGGGCCCGGCGCCGCGGACGCGCTGGTCGAGCTGGTCCGGCCGCTCGTCGAGCGGCCCGACCTGCTCGAGACCGCCTCGGCGTTCATCGATCAGCAGATGGAGCGCGGTCGGACGGCCCGCGCCCTGCACGTGCACGGCAACACCGTCGACAACCGGCTGGCCCGGATCCGGGAGCTCTCCGGGATCGACCTGCGCACGGCCGAGGGCGTGGTGCTGATGACGGCGGCGCTGCTCGCGCGCCGGCTCCGTCCGCAGGCGTAGCCGACGGCCGGGTTGTGAGATGTCACAACCCGCGACCGCGGAACGTGGGACGACGGCCGATTGTCCTGTGACAGCGGGCACAGCAGTGTGGTGCGGGACACAGTTGTCGTCGGAAGGACCCACTCGTGCTCGCATCGACGTCCGGCATCGACCGCCGGTGGGTCGTGACCTGGCTGCTCTTCGGCTTCATGGCCATCAACTTCATGGACAAGGCCGTCCTGGGCATCGCCGGCGAGCGCCTCCAGAGCGACCTCGGGCTGAGCGACACCCAGTTCGGTCTCGTGAGCAGCACGTTCTTCCTCGCGTTCACCGTCTCCGGCTTCGTCGTCGGCTGGTTCGCGGACCGCTTCGACCCGCGCCTGCTGCTGCTGAGCCTGGTGGTCGTCTGGAGCGTCGCCCAGCTGCTGGTGGCGATCCCCGGCACCGGCCTGACCACCCTGGTGCTCACCCGGATCATGCTCGGGGCTGCCGAGGGTCCCGCCTTCGCGCTGGCCAACCACACGGTGTTCACGTGGTTCCGCGACCGTGAGCGGACCCTGCCCAGCAGCATCCTGACGATGGGCGCCCCCGCGGGCATCGCGCTCGGTGCTCCGCTGCTGGCCGTGCTGGTCACCCACGCCGACTGGCGCGCCGCCTTCCTGCTCACGGGCCTGATCGGCCTGCTCTGGGTCGCGGCCTGGGCGCGCGGCGGCGGCAGCGGGCCGTTCGCCGTGCACACCGCCGCCGCCGGGACGCACGAGCGCGCCGACCGCTGGGCGGGCCTGTTCCTGCGGCCGACCGTCTGGGGCGCCGCGATCGCCGGCTTCGCGGCGTACTGGACGATGGCGGTGGCGATCACCTGGCTCCCGCTCTACCTGCAGCGGGCCCGCGACTGGGAGCTCACGCAGGCGGGTGGGATCGCCGCGCTCACCCAGCTGGTCGGCGTCGCCGTGATCTTCTCCGTCGGGCTCGCCTCGCAGCGTCTCCACGTCCGCGGCGTCTCCAGCCGGATCAGCCACGGCGCGGTCGTCGCGGGGGCCCTCGCGGTCGGCGGCGCCGCCGTGCTCGCGGTGCCCCGGGTGCCCGACGGGCCGGTGCTGCTGGTCACCCTGCTCGTCGCGTTCACCGCCAGCAGCTCCACGTTCAGCCTGATCGCCGCGACGATCGCCGAGGTCGCGCCGGGGCGCCAGCGCGCGGCGGTGCTGGGCACGGTGACCGCGCTCTCCGCCGCCGGCGGCGCGTTCGGCCCGGTGATCTTCGGCGCCCTCGTCGACGCCGCCGACTCCGACGTCGCCGGCTTCACGTCGGCGTACACCGTCGGTGGTGTGCTGCTCCTCGTGGGCGCCGTCGTCGCCTCCCTGTTCATCAACCCGGACGGTGACCGCCGCGTCCTCGACGCCGCCCAACCCGAGCACGTCGCGGCGCCCACGGCCGCACGCCCCGCATGACCGCACCGCCTGAGAGGACACCTGGATGAGTCAGACCGTGAACCTGCGTCAGCACGCCGAGGAGGCCTGGAACGCCGAGGGCGACGCCAGCATCGCGCACATCGCGCCCGCGTCGGACCGGGTGCTCGAGGTAGCCGACGGCGTGGGCCTGCTGCCCGGCTTCGGCAACGTGATCACGTTCCGCGACGACGACGAGCTGGTCCTCTTCGACACCGGCAACCCGGTGACCGCGGAGATCAGCCACGCGGCGATCCGCGCCTGGTCCGACCTGCCGCTGACGGCCGCGTTCTACTCGCACGGTCACTTCGACCACGTGATGGGGCTGGCGCCGTTCGACGCGGAGCCGGGCCCGCGGACCCAGGTGATCGCCCAGGAGCGGGTGCGCGACCGGTTCGAGCGCTACGCGCTGACCGCCGGCTACAACGCGGTCATCAACCAGCGGCAGTTCCAGATCCCGGACCTGCAGTGGGCGACCGAGTACCGCCAGCCCGACGTCACGTTCCGCGACGCGATGACGGTGACCCGTGCGGGCTTCACCTTCGACCTCTTCCACGCCGAGGGGGAGACGGACGACGCGGCCGTGGCCTACGTCCGCGAGCACAGGCTGCTGCTGCCCGGTGACATGTTCATCTGGCTGGCGCCGAACTGCGGCAACCCGCAGAAGGTGCAGCGGTTCCCGCGCGAGTGGGCGATCGCGCTGCGCCGGATGGCCTCCCTCGGCGCGGAGATCATGGCGCCGTCGCACGGCGTGCCGATCTTCGGGGCCGACCGGATCGAGCAGGTGCTGCTGGAGACCGCGGAGTGGCTGGAGAGCATCGTCGAGCAGACGCTGGAGATGATGAACGCCGGCGCCCGCCTCGACGACATCGTCGCCACCGTCCGCCCTCCTGCCCACCTGGCCTCGCGCAGCTACCTCGCGCCGAAGTACGACGAGCCCGAGTTCATCGTGCGCAACCTCTGGCGTCGCTACGGCGGCTGGTACGACGGCAACCCGGCCCGCCTCAAGCCCGCCACGGACGCCGAGCTGGCGCGGTCGGTCGCCGCGATGGCCGGCGGGGCCCGGGTGGTGGCCGACGAGGCGCTGCGCCTGCTGAAGGACGGCGACCTGCGCCTCGCCGCGCAGCTGGCCGAGATGGCGACCCAGGCCGACCCCGACGACGCCGACCTGCACGTGGCCCGGGCCGAGGTGTACGCGGCACGCGCCGAGGCGGAGGAGTCGCTGATGGCGAAGGGGGTCTACGCCTGGGCGGCGTCGGAGTCGCGCGCCCGCGCGCCGCAGGAGTCGCCCGACGCGGGCTGAGGCGCACGGGTTGACCGACCCGGTAGGAACGACGCATGAGGACTCGGACGATCGGCAACGACACCGTCGGGCGCGTCGAGGTGGGCGCGGTCGGCCTCGGCCTGATGACCTTCGACCAGACCGGCAGCCAGCCGCGCGGGCAGCTGCTCGACACGGTGGGCGCGGCACTGGACGCCGGGGTCACGCTCTTCGACACCGCGGACGCCTACGGCCCCGGCGAGGAGAAGGGGGAGGGGGCCCAGGGCGAGAACGAGCGGCTGATCGCGTCGCTCCTCGACGAGCTCGGGGTCCGCGACCGCGTCTTCCTGGCGACGAAGGGCGGCCACGTTCGGACGGAGGGCGGCGGCTGGGCCACCGACAGCTCGCGCGCCCACCTGCTCGCGGCCGTGGACGCTTCCTCGGAGCGGCTGGGGGTGGAGCGGATCGACCTGTGGCAGCACCACCGGCCCGACCCGGCGACGCCGTACGGGGAGGTGATCGCGACGCTGGCCGAGATCCGCGACAGCGGCAAGGTTCGCATGATCGGCCTGTCGAACGCGAACGAGCACCAGATCCGCGCCGCCCACGCGGTGCTCGGCGACGCGCTGGTCAGCGTCCAGAACCAGTTCTCGCCGAAGTTCCGGAGCAGCCGGCCGGAGATCGACGTGTGCGCCGAGCTGGGCCTGGCGTTCCTGCCCTGGAGCCCGCTGGGAGGTCTGGGCGACGCGAAGGAGCTGGCTGCCCACCACCCCGCGTTCGCGCAGGTGGCGGCGTCGCGGGGCGTCAGCCCGCAGCAGGTCGCCCTCGCCTGGGAGCTGGCCCAGTCGCCGGTGGTGATCCCGATCCCCGGCGCCAAGCGACCGGCCTCGGTGACCGACTCGGCGGCGGCCGCCGACCTGGACCTGACGGCCGAGGAGCTCGCGCTGCTCGATGCCTGACGCCCGGCCCACGTCGACGCGGCGCCGGCGTGGCCGCTGAGGCTCCGGTCGGTCGGGGTCGTGTGCCTGAGAACCCGGCAGTCCGATGCCTCAGGCACACGACCCGAGCCGACGCCGGCAGGGATGCCATGTAACACGCCGTCCACCGCACTGCGCGGTCGTCCACGTCGCCTTCCGCCCGCCGCAACGGGATCGAAGCGACGCCGACGGCCGAGCAGATCGGCGGACCCCGTGTTACATCGCCTCCGCCAGCGGAAGGCCAGTGCCGAGGCGGGATCGCTGGCCGTCGTCAGGCCCGCCCCAGAGTCCCCATCTCCTCACGCGAGGCGTCGCCGTGCCACGGTCACCGCTTGAGGAGGAAGACCGTGACCTTGGTCTTCTTGCGGTTGCCGGCCTTGTCGAAGCCCTTGGCAGTGAGGATCACCCGGTGACCGGAGCGCTTCTTCGTGGTCATCGAACAGGTGGCCGGTCCTGAGAGGGCGTCGCGGACGACGCAGGTCCGCTTCGGCAGCGAGCCGTGGTACGTCCGGCCTGCCTTCACGCCCTTGATCCGCACCGTCGGCTTGGTCAGGTCCAGGTTGACGGTGACCCTGGCGGTGCTGGCACCGCCGTCGTCGGCCGTCACGGTCCGGCTCACGATCTTGCCCTTGCCCTGGGTCCCCACGACGACCTGACCCGGGCAGGTGCCGATGAGGGCTCCGCTGGTCGGGGTGCAGCGGAAGCTGATGGTCACCGGCTTGCGCCACCAGCCGCGCCGCTTCGGGGCGGACGCCGAGGCGGAGACCTGCAGCGCCGGGTCCGAACGGGTGACGCTGCCCTGGGAGGGCGCGTAGTACTGGTCGCCGGCGTACGACGCGACGACCTGGTGCGAGCTGCCGGTCGGGACGGTGTAGTCGAGGGTGGCGACCGGGTCGGTGGCTCCCGCGGCCAGGTCCGCCTGGCCCACCGGGGACCCGTCGACGGTGAAGGTGACGGTGCCGGTGGGGTCGATCCCGTCGTTGGCGGGCTCCACGGTCGCGGTGATGGTGGTGGCACTCACCGCTGCGGTGGTGGCGGTGGGAATCCCGACCACCTCGACGGTCTGCTGGGCGTGACCGGCGCCGTAGGTGGTGGTGCCTGCCTGGTCGGCGTCGACCACGCACGAGCCCGGGTGGTCGAAGGACACCCCCGAGCCGTCGGGGAGGAGCGAGCAGGCGCTGCCGGTCGTCGCGCCGTTGATGGAGTAGACGATCGGGTTGCCGGAGTCGCCTCCGGTGGCGGAGAAGTCCTGCGTGGTGCCGACCGTCGCTGGACCGGTGAGCGCCTCGAAGTCGATCGGCTGGCCGATGAGATCCCAGGTCAGCACGATCAACCCGTTGCCCGCGCGGGTGCCGGTGTGGCTGGTCACGTTGGTGACCGATTCGGCCGCGTAGCCGGCCCCGCCACCGCCGCCGCTTCCCGACTGGTTGCCGGTGCTGCGGTGGCCGCCGCCGCCACCGCCGGCCCGGTAGCCCCCGCCGCCGCCACCGCCCGGGTGCCAGCCGGCGCCGCCGACGCCGCCGGTAGGCAGCGTCGTGGCGCTCACGAAGGATCCGCTCCCGGCGGTGCCGTTCTCGCTCCCAGCGGCGCCGTGCGCGCTGGTGGTGGCTCCTCCGCCGCCGGTCGTTCCGCCACCGCCGTCGACGCCGGCGGTCCCGCCGGTGGTCGCACCCCCACCGTCCCCGCCGTTGCTGTAGTTGGCGGCCCCGCCGCCACCTCCGGCCGCGAGGAGCAGTGTGCCCCCGTCGTCGACGAGGAAGCTGCCACCCCCGCCGCCCGCGGGGTAGTCGTAGTTGGCCTCGCTGGTCCCTCCGGCCCCGCCGCCGCCGTACCCAGCTGAGCCGGCGGGCCCGTCGAAGTCGTCCACGTCCGTGGCCTTGGCGCCGACGACGAGGGTGAGGGTGTCGCCGGGGGCCACGGTGATGTCGCCGGAGGTGTCCCCGCCCCAGCCGCCGTAGCCGTCGTAGAAGCCGAAGGAGTAGGTCGAACCGCCCGCTGCGCCGTGCACCACCGCGTGCAGGGACGTCACCTGGTCGGGGACGGTGAAGGTCTGGGGTCCTCCGGTGGCGGCATACGTCGCTGTGCAGGAGGTGGCGCCACACACGGGTGTCGGCTCAGCGGCCGCCGCGGGAGCGGAGAATCCCGCCACCACCGTCAACGACCCTCCTGCCACCGCAGCGGCCAAGCCCAGACACGTCGTACGCCCCATTGCACACTCCCCAAGCTCCCTCGACGGCCTTCGTCGTCGCGACAGGCTAGCGGCGAAACAACCCGGGGGTCTGCCCTAGGTCTCGTCGACAGCCCGACCCGCCCTGCGGCGCGCGGCCGGAGCGTCAGGTGACCCCTCGCCCCGCGCCCCCGGATCCTCCGCGGGCAGGCGGTGGATCGCCATGACGGCGTCGGCGAACGCGGCGTGCAGGGTGGGGCTGGGATGGAAGCCGTCGCCGGCGAACATCTCCCGACCGAGCGCCTCGGTGGTCTCGATGCGGAACATCCTCGGGCGGGCGCGGATCGCCTCGACGGCGATCGCGTCGAAGACCCGGCCGCGCCAGCCGAGGGCGTCGGCCAGCGGTCGGGGGAACGCCGGGAAGTGCTCGAGGGGCGGGATGCCGAGGAGGCAGACCCGGGCGTGCGGAGCGGCGGCGAGGACCTCGTCCAGGAGCGCCCCGAGGTCACGGCGGAAGCGGGTCGTGCTGTGGAGGTTCTTGAGGTCGTTCACGCCGATCGAGACGAACACCAGGTCGGCTCCGGCCAGGGCCTCGGGGGAGACCAGCTCCATCGCCTCCGCCGCGGTGGCGCCCGACCTGGCGCAGGCCCGCCAGTCGACCGTCGCGTCGTACCGCTCGGCGAGCCGCAGGGCCAGCTGGCCGGCGATGGAGGACCGGTGGTGATCGAGCGCGTACCCGGCAGTGACGCTGTCTCCGAGCGCGACGACGCTCATGCGGCGGCTGCCCGAGCCGACCCGGCCGATCGTGCCGTCGGCGTCGGCGAAGCGGGGGAGGTTCCGCTTGAGCCGGTATCCCTGGAGCGGCACCAGGGGCAGGCCGAGCCACCAGAGCCGCGCGAGTGGCCCGCCCTGGGACCTGCGGGCCCCGACGGGCCGGTCGCGTGGCAGGTCGAGGCTGGCCATAGACGCGATAGTAGGCCGCACCGGCGCCCGACCGCGCCGGAAGGCGCGCCAGGGAGTGATCCCGCCGCGCGACCGCAACCTGCCCCGTCCGGGAGCGACCGTCACGGCGACGCGTCGAGCCGGTGCCGCACCACCCTGCGGCGGAGGGTGGGGGATGCCTCGATCTCGTAACCGGCGTCGAGGAAGACCTGGAGCAGGCCGACCGACGCCTCGTCCCAGATCACGGTCTTGTCGGGCGGCGGCTCGGTGGGGTAGCCCTCGAGGACGCCAGCGCCGACGCTCCGGCCGTACTCCACGGTGGCGGCGGCGAGCTGGTACGTCAGCCCCTGTCGGCGGAAGCCCTTCCGCACGACGAAGCAGGTGACCGACCAGACGCCCTCGAGGTCGGGGTCCTTCCGCATCCACGACTTCTGCCGGGCCCAGATCCTCGGGTAGTTCTCCCGGGGCTCCACGGCGACCCAGCCGGCCGGCTCGCCGTCGAGGTACCCGATGAGGCCGGAGGTGGGTCCGTCGGTGCCGCAGCCCGTCTGCTCCTCGAGCGCGGCGTCGCGCTGCTCCTGGGTCGTGTCGCGCCAGATCCAGCCCGGCACCTTGAGCGCCTGGCAGCGGCACTTCCGGGCGCCGCCGGCCTCGAAGACGGCCTCGACGTCCGCGCTCGCAGCGTCGTTGGCCGGCCGCCAGGTGAACTCGGGCACACCGCGAGCCTAGAGGGGCTCGCCGTCACCGGCCGGCGAGCCGGTCGGTCGGCAGGCTGTCAGCCGGACCAGTTGGACCTGCCGTTCGCCCCCCTGACCTCGCAGTCGGAGTAGACGATGTCGCCGCCCGCTCCGCCGCCGCAGCGGTCGTGGCCGTCGCCGCCGTGCAGCACGTCTCGACCGTCCTCGCCGTACAGGCGGTCGTCCCCGCCGTCGCCGTACAGGTAGTCGTCCTCGTCACCGCCGTACATGGTGTCCGGTCCGTCCCCGCCGTACAGGTCGTCCCGACCGCCGTCGCCGCGGAGGACGTCGGGGCCTGCTTCCCCGTACAGGATGTCGCTGCCGCCGCCACCCTCGAGCACGTCGCGTCCGGCGCCGCCCTTGAGGAAGTCGAACTCCTTGCCGCCGAGCAGGCGGTCCTTCCCGCCGCCGCCGTAGAGGTAGTCGGTGTCGTTGCCGCCGAGCAGGTGGTCGTCCCCGCCGCCGCCGTAGAGGCGGTCGAACCCGCCGGAGTCGCGCAGCACGTCGTCGCCCGGGCCGCCGAACAGCTTGCCCTGCCCGGACCCGCCACGGACGACGTCGTCACCACGACCGCCGCTCGCCACGTCCTGATCGATGTACGAGCCGTCGCCGGACGTCGTTGGCGATGTGCCCGTCAGGATGTCGTCGGCGCCCGCTCCACCGCAGAGCACGTCGGCCTGGGAGCGGCCCGCGATCCGGTCGTCGCCACCCAGGCCCACGATGACGTCGCGGCCGACACCCCCGGTCAGCACGTCGTCACCGGGCGTCCCGACGATGGTCGCCAGGAGGCCGCGGCAGCGATAGACCCGATCGACCGGCCGCCAGGCGAGGTGTGTGCCCACCGAGGGTCCGCGGAGCCACCGCCGCTCTGCCGCGGCGTCGACGGTGGTGTAGACCGTGGGTCGCCCGGAGCTGCCGCGCGTCGGCTCCACGGTGGCGATCTTCGTCCCGCTCGGCGCCCAGGCGGCGTCCCGCACCGTCTCCTCCGTAAACTCCCGCACCTCGCCGGACGCGAGGTCTGCGATGTGGCCCCCCACCAGCAGCGACTCTCCGTCCGGCGACCACCGCGGCCTGTCCCCGACGTCGAAGGTGCGCACGACCGTGCCGTCCGGCTTCGCGACCACGGTGGCGTCGCCCGTCCCCGCCGTGGACCGCTGCCACGCGACCAGGTCGCCGGTGGGGGACCACGCGGGGTAGCGGTCGCCGGCGCCGCTGCCCGGCAGCCGGGCGACGTCCGATCCGTCCGCGTTCGCGAGGAAGACGCCGGGCTCGCTGTCGACGCAGTCGGGGAGGCACGCCTGCTCCGGGCGGTCCCACAGGATCCGCCTGCCGTCCGGTGACCAGGTCGCGTTCACGTTCCACTCGGCGTCGGCCACCACGGCCGCGGCGTCGCTACCGTCGGCGTCGACGACCCAGAGGTCGCCGTCCTTGCTCCACAGGACCCGCTCACCGTCGGGGGACCAGGCCGGCGTCTCGTGGCGGGCGCCGTCGCCCCCCGCGATCCACTCGACATTGCTGCCGTCGGCATCGGCGACGTAGACCCGCCGGTGGGTGGCGCCCACCCACAGCAACCTGTCGCCGTCGGGGCTCCAGTCGAGCGACCCGGCGCGGACGTGGGTGCCGACGATCCTGGTCCAGCCCCGACCGTCGTGCGCGCTGACGAAGATGCCGCCGCCAGCGCCCGCCCAGGCGATCACGCCGTCCTGCTTGGTCGCGGTCTCGGCCGCGCTCTCGGCCGCGGCGGGCGGTGACTGCCAGGCGACCGCACCCATCAGCGAGGAGGAGGCGAGGGCGAGGGCCAGGGCGGTGGCCTTGAGGTTCACGGCAAGCGACTTCCCGGGATCGACGTCAGGTGGGCTCACGGTGCGGGGGACCCCTGCGTGCTCCCGGAGCGAGTGAGCGAACCTAGCAACCGCATGCCCGTGGTTCCCCGCGCGGGGCCGCGGTCCCCGGCGCCACCGGACGTGGTAGGCGCGCGGCATCCGTGGGGCGCGACGGGCGGGAGAACTCCTGCGAGGATGACGAGCATGCTTCGCCTCGACGACGCCTGGGTCTGGGACTCCTGGTGCGTGGACGACGGCACCCGGTACCACCTCTACTACCTCCAGGCGCCTCGACTGCCGCGTGCCGACCTGCGCCACGACAAGGCGCGGATCGGGCACGCCGTCTCCGACGACCTCCGCACGTGGGAGGTGCTCGGCGAGACCTTCGGACCGGCCGCCGCGGGCGGTTTCGACGACCTCGCCATCTGGACGGGGTCCGTCGTCCGAGCCGACGACGGCTCGTACCGGTTCTTCTACACCGCGATCTCGACCGCCGGGCACGGGCTGCGCGACCAGCGCCTCGGGATGGCGACCTCGACCGACCTGCACACCTGGAGTGCGCGATCGGCCGCGCCGCTGGTCGCCCCCGACCGACGCTGGTACAAGACCCTGGCCGACTACCCCGACGTGCGAACCAGCGGCCCGGCCCTGGAGACGGTCAGCGAGACGTGGCGGGACCCCTTCGCCCTCCGGGACCCCGACGGGGACGGCTGGCACCTGCTCGTCACGGCCCGGGCCGTCGGGGCCGCCCGCAACGACGACGGCGTCGTCGGCCACCTGCACTCGCCCGACCTCGAGACGTGGACGGTCCTTCCGCCGCTCTCCTCACCGGGGACCGGCTTCGGGCAGCTCGAGGTGCTGCAACCCCGGCGGATCGACGGCCGGTGGGTGCTCGTCTTCTCGTGCCACCCCCAGGAGATGACGCCCGAGCGGATCGGGCGCACCGGCGAGTTCTGCACCTGGTCGCTGCCGTGCGACGGCCCCCTCGGGCCGTTCGACATCGACGCCGCCCGTCCCTTCACGGCCGACCCGACCCTGCACGCCGCGCCGCTCGTGCAGCGGCGGGACGGCTCGTGGGTCATCTTCGGCTTCCACAACCTCGAGGACAGCGGGGGAGAGAGCTTCGAGATCGGCGACCCCATCCCCGTCACGCTCGACGGCGACGGGTACCTCGTCGCGGCGGCGGGCTAGTGACCTGCACTTGAAATCCGCACCCTAAGTCGCACCCCGAGCACGCACCTCGCCGCGTTGGCAGAGCTTGAGATACGCCCGGTAGCCCAGCGCTCCGCCGCCTTGCGATGCACGCACTCGGAGCACGACTTGGGGCACGGATTTCGAGCGCAGGTCACTAGGTTAGGGGTGTGAGCGGCAGCGACGGCGGCTCGCCCTGGTGGCGCACCGCGGTGATGTACCAGGTCTACCCACGCAGCTTCGCCGACGGCAACGGCGACGGCGAGGGCGACCTGCCGGGGCTGCTGGCGCACCTGCCGTACCTCGCCGACCTCGGCGTCGACGGCCTCTGGATCTCGCCGTGGTTCCCCTCGCCCCTGGCGGACGGGGGGTACGACGTCAGCGACTTCTGCGACATCCACCCGATGTTCGGCACCCTGGCGGACGCGGACGCGGTGCTGCGCGAGGCGCACGCGCGCGGGCTGCGGGTGATCATCGACCTCGTCCCCAACCACACCTCCGACCAGCACCCGTGGTTCCGCGCGGCCCTCGCGGCCGGGCCGGGCTCGCCGGAGCGGCGGCGCTACTTCTTCCGGGACGGCCGCGGGCCGGACGGCGACGAGCCGCCGAACAACTGGATCAGTGCCTTCGGCGGGTCGGCGTGGGCGCGGGTCACCGAGCCCGACGGGCGCCCGGGGCAGTGGTACCTGCACCTGTTCGCCCCCGAGCAGCCCGACCTCGACTGGACCGAGCCGGCGGTGCTCTATGACTTCGATGACGTGCTGCGGTTCTGGTTCGACCGGGGCGTCGACGGCCTGCGGATCGACGCGGCGCCGGCGATGGCGAAGAAGCTCGGTCTCCCCGACGCCGACTACGGCGGGGTCGCGGAATTCCGCACCGTCGACTGGCACGACAACCCGCACTGGGACGTCGAGGAGGTGCACGACATCTTCCGGCGCTGGCGCGCGATCGCGGACACCTACGACGGGGACCGCGCCTTCGTCGCGGAGGCGGTCGTCAGCACCCCTGCGCGGCTCGTGAGGTACCTCCGGCCGGACGAGATGCACACGGCGTTCAACTTCCCCTACCTGAAGAGCCCGTGGGACGCGGCCGCTCTGCGCGAGGTCATCGACGCGACGCTGGCGTCCTTCGAGCCGATCGGCGTGCCGTCGACGTGGGTGCTGACCAGTCACGACGAGATCAGGCCGGTCACGCGGTACGGCCGGCCGACGACGAGCTCCTTCTTCATCACCGACGGCGAGGGCGAGGAGTCCGACCTGGCCCTGGGCACCCGGCGGGCGCGTGCGGCCGCGCTGCTGATGCTCGCGCTGCCGGGAGGCGCCTACATCTACCAGGGCGAGGAGCTCGGCCTGCCGCACGTCGACGACCTGCCCGACGAGGTGCTCCAGGACCCGATGTTCCTGCGCAGCGGCGGCGCGCTCCGCGGGCGCGACGGCTGCCGGGTGCCGCTGCCCTGGAGCGGGTCGTCACCCCCCTTCGGCTTCTCCCCGGACGGCGTCCTGCCGTGGCTCCCGCAACCCGCGTCCTGGGCGGACCTGACCGTCGAGGCCGAGTCGGGCGACGAGTCGTCGACGCTGTCGCTCTACCGGGCCGCGCTCCGGCTGCGCCGGGGGACGGACGGACTGCTCGGCGCACCGCTGGTGTGGCGGGAGTCCGCCGAGGAGGTCCTCGACTTCGAGCGTGCGGGCGCCCTGCGCTGCGTCGTCAACCTCGGGGACCGACCCGTCGACCTCGGCGGGAGCGACGTGCTCCTGAGCAGCCTCCCGCTGGTCGAGGGCCGGCTCCCGGTCGACGGCGCGGCGTGGGTCCGTCCGTCGGACCCCGTTCCTGCGTCCGGCGGATGACCGCCGGCGCCCGGATTCCGGGCCGGGCGCCGGCGGGGTCGGTGTGGGCGGGGCGAGCTCAGACGGTGATCAGCAGCCCGTCCTCGCCGAGCGTGATCTCGCCGTCGAACTCGTCGCCCATCCCGGAGACGAACATCCGGCGCTGCACGATGTTGTTCGGGTAGGGGATGAGGTGGGTGAGCACCAGGTGCTGCACGCCGGCCTCCTGGGCCTGCTTCGCGAGGGCGATCGTGTCGGCGTGGTACTCGCTGGTGCGCTCCGCGACCTCCGCGTCGAACTCCTCGCCCTCCTCGCGCATGATCGGGATGGCGCGGTCGACGAGGTGTGTCGCGTAGGCCTCGTGGATCACCAGGTCCGCGTCCTGCATGGCCGGCAGCGTGATCGGGTCGACCAGCGTGTCGCCGCTGACGAAGACCTTCTTGCCGGCGTAGGTCAGCACGTAGCCGTACGCCGGGTCGACCGGGTCGTGCGCGACGCGGACCGCGTCGATGGTGACCCCGCCCTCGTCGTACACGCGGGTCGAGCCGCCGTCGGGCACGCGGACCGGTACGCCGACGGCGGTGGCCGCCGCGTCCTCGGTCTCGGCCAGCCGCGGCATGTCCTCGGCTCGGTAGCCGTTGTCGACCCGGTACGCCGACGCCAGGCCGTCGACGAGGCCGCGCACGCCCGGCGGCCCGGTGACGGTCAGCTTCGTGGTCGCACCCCACGTCCATCGCTCGTTGACGAGCGTGCCGAGGCCGTTGAAGTGGTCGGAGTGGAAGTGGGTGAGGAAGACGTCGTCGATCCGCTCGATGTCGACCTCGGAGCGGAAGAGGGACTTCGTCGAGCCCTCGCCGGCGTCGAACAGGAAGGTCCGCCCGCCGGCGGCGACCAGCGTGCAGGCCTGCGTGGCCGCGCTCAGCTCCGGGCTGCCCGTGCCGCACAGCAACACCCGGATGTGGTCGTCGTCCTTCAGGAAGCTGGGGTCAGGCTGGGCGGTGACCTGCTTGCGGATGGCCGCCTCGACGATCCGGTCCTTGGCGAGGTACCCGGCCCCGCCGAGCACCAGGACGCCGGCCAGCAGGGCGAGCGCCAGGCGCCGCAGGAAGCGGCCGATCCGGCGGCGGCGCGAGCGCGGGGTGGTCGGGTCGGGAGCGGCGTCGTCGGCGCTGGAGTTCATCGCGATCCTCGGTCGGTTCGGGGTGTCGGGAAGTCGGGCACCAGGGCGGCCAGGGCGGCCGTGGACGCGCCCGCGGCCTGGACGGCCCCGTCGGGTCGGACCAGGGCGGCGCGGGCGCCGCCGGCCTCCAGCCACCCGTACAGGGCCGTGCCGGGGGCGGCGTCGAGGACGATGCCGCCCCGCGCGGCGACCAGGGTGCGGGTGTGCTGGCTGGCCGGCGCCGTGGTGACCACGGCGAACCGGCCGGCGATCGGGGAGTCGTCCCACCGGCAGTCGCTCGCCACCGCGACCGGCGCGTTGGGGCAGAGCCGCCCGGCGAGCCGGCCGCCACCGCGACCGACGGAGCCGGCGATCCGCAGCCGTGGCGAGGTGCCGTCGATGATCTGCTGCCGCAGGCCCGGCAGGTGCTGCACCCGCGGCACGATCAGCCGGCGGGCGAGGTCGCCCAGGCGCCCGCCCTGCGTCATCGAGCGTCCCATCCAGACGGCGGTCCGGATCAGGGTGCGGGCGTGCGGCTCCCGCTCGGACTCGTAGGTGGCGAGCCAGGACTCGGGCAGCGTCCCGGCGAGCACGCCGGCCACCTTCCACGTCAGGTTGAGGGCGTCGCGGAGGCCGGCGCCCATGCCCTGGCCGATGAACGGCGGCGTCAGGTGGGCGGCGTCGCCGAGCAGGAAGACCCGGCCGTCGCGCCACCGGTCGGCGACCTGCGCGCGGAAGGTGTACTCCGCGACCCGGCGCACCGTCAGTCCGCCGAGCGCGTCCGGGCCGGTGCCGGTCCACGGCGCCAGCAGGGGACCGAGCCGGTCGAGCGTTGCGTGGTCCTCGGCGCTCTCGCCGTCGAGGAGCTGGAACTCCCACCGGTAGCGGGTGGCGCCGACGCGCATGTACGTCGCCGCCCGCTCGGTGTCGCAGACCTGGTGGACGCCGTCCCAGGCGTCGAGGTCGCGCTCGGTGTCGATGTCGATCACCAGCCACCGCTGCTCGAAGCCGAGGTCGGTCATCCGGGCGCCGATGGCGTGCCGGACGGTGCTGTTGGCGCCGTCGCAGCCGAGCACGAACGGCGCCTCCACCGTGTGCTCCTCGTCGGTGTGCCGGTCGGTCCAGCGCACGCGGACCCGGTCCCAGGCGACCTGCTCCACGCCGGTGACCTCGACGTCGCCGGCGAAGGTGACCTCGGGGAGCGTGGCCAGGTGGCGGCGCAGCACGGCCTCGAGCTCGGGCTGGTCGAACATGTTCGCCTGCGGGTGCCCGTGGACGCCCACCAGCCGGTCGCGCTGGAACTCCGCGAGGACGCCGTGGTCGCGGTCCAGCAGCCGGAGGCCCCGGGCGGGCCGCGAGATCTTGGCGAACTCCGCGTCCAGCCCGAGCCGGCCGAGGATCCGGTGCACCTCGTCGTCCAGGTGGACCGCGCGCGGCTGTGGGTAGACGTCCGCCCAGCGGTCCAGCACCAGCGTGCGGACGCCGTACTGGGCCAGCAGCGAGGCGGCGGTGACGCCGGTCGGGCCGGCGCCGACGATGACGACCTGCGGAGCCTCGGGCATCCCGGTGCTCATCGGGCCTCCAGTCGCCAGGCCAGTGCGAAGCCGTCCAGGATCGTCTTCACGGCCGCCTCGTCCACGGCCTGTGCGTCGACCGCGACGGTGACCACGACGCTGCCGTCGGGGGCGGCCGCGGTGACCTCGCGGACGCCGGCCTGATCGGCGAGCGCGGCGGTGACGGCGCGGCGTGCGGCGTCGGCGCGCAGCGTCGGCTTGAACGGCTTGCCCACGGCGGTGACCGGCAGCGCGTCCACGACGTTCACGGCCTTCGGCGCGGCGGCAGCCTCGGCGACCCGCTCACGCGCCCAGGCGACCAGCTCCTCCTCCGGTACGGCGGACGCCACGGTGACGTACGCGACCGGGACCTCGCCCGAGTGGGGGTCCGGCATGCCGACCGCACTGGCGCCGGTGACCTGGGGGTGGTCGAGGAGCACGTCCTCGATCACCGCGGGGTCGATGTTGTGACCGCCACGGATGATCAGGTCCTTGGCGCGCCCGGTCAGGTGCAGGAAGCCCTCGGCGTCCACCCGGCCGAGGTCGCCGGTGTCGAGCCAGCCGTCGACGAGCTTGCCGAGGCCGTCCAGGCGCAGCGCGCCGTCGGCGTCGCGCCCCGTGACGTAGCCGGGGAAGACGGTGGGGCCTGAGATCACCAGGGTGCCGGACTCGCCCGTCGGCAGGTCGGTCCACGTGCCGTCCTCGCCGACGCGGACCGCCTTGATCCGCTGATAGGGGAAGCGCTGGCCGACCGAACCGGGGCGCGGGTGGTCGGCGAAGCTGCGGGCGCTGGCGCAGGTCGCCTCGGTGAGGCCGTAGCCCTCGACCAGCGGTACGCCGGTGTTCTGCTCGAACGAGGAGCGCACGCCCGGTGGCAGCATCGAGGCGCCCACGATGGCGAACCGCAGGCTGGAGATGTCGGCGTCGACGGGCACCCCGGCGAGGACCGCGTACACGGTCGGCACGGCGCTCATGGTGGAGATCCCGTAGCGCTCGACGAGCCGCCAGATGCATCCGTAGAGAGCGAGGTCGCGGTACCCCAGCGGACCCGCCCACACCGCGTGCTGGCCGCGGAACATCGGGGCGAGCAGGGTCACCAGGAGCGCGTTGACGTGGAACAGCGGCAGCGCCGCGAAGAGCGCCGCGTCGTCGCCGAGGGCGGTGTTGGCCGCGATCGCCCAGGCGTCGGCCACCTCGTTGCGGTGGGTGTGCGCCGCCAGCTTCGGGGCGCCCGTGGTCCCGCCGGTGTGGAACAGCGAGGCAACGTCGTCGGCGCGCGGTGCCTCGCCGACGAAGTGGTCCGCCGGGCAGCCCTCCGCGGCGGAGACCAGGTCCAGCACGCGGGCCGACCCCAGCGCCGGCAGGTCGCCGACCGGCTCGCCGGTCGGGCCGATCACCAGGACGGTCTCCAGCACGCCGTCGGCGGCCAGCACGGCGAGGTGCTCCCACAGCGTCGGGTCGAGCGCGGGGGACGCGGCCACGGCGACCCGCGCCCCGGAGAGCGTCAGGAGGTGGCGCAGGTGTGCGGCGGAGAGTGCGGTGTTGATCGGCGCCGCGATGCCGGCGACCTCGGCGGCCAGGGTCGCGGGCAGCAGCGCGTCGCAGTTGGGGGAGAGCAGCGCGACGGCGTCGTGGCGGCGCACCCCCTCGCGGTGGAGCAGGTTGGCCACCCGGTGCACGTCGTTGCGCAGGTCGACGTAGGTGCGGGTGAGCGGGGCCTCCCAACGTTCGGCGTCCGGCAGCACCACGGCAGCAGTGCGGCGGGGCCACAGGTCGGCGGCACGGAGCAGCAGGTCGTAGGTGGTCGCCGGTAGGCCGCGCTCGGCCAGCGGCACCTCCTCGACGCTGGCGAGGTCCGCCGGGGCGTCGTACGTCTCGGGGAACAACCCGGCGCTCATCGGGCGTACCGCACGGTCGTGCGCTGGGTACCGAGGTCGATCTTCCCGTCGGGGGTCTCGATCGAGACCTCCACGACGTCGCCGTCGGCCAGGTACTTCTCGTTCTTGGCCTGCGACTTGAAGAAGGCCTTCCACTTCACCGCGGGCGGCAGCAGGGCTCCGATGATCTCGATCGGGCGCGGCGGGGCCTTCAGCGCCGTGCCGCCCGGGGTGCCGGTGAGCACCAGGTCGCCGGGGTCGAGCCGCTGGAAGCCGGCGAGCGCGGCGAGCGCCTGCCACGGCGCGTAGATCATGTCGGCGCCGGTGCTGTCCTGCCGCGGCTGACCGTTGACCGAGAGCCGCAGGCGCAGCTCGCGGAAGCGCTCCAGCTCCTCGCGGTCGAGCAGCACGAGCGCGGGCCCGGTGGGGGTGAAGGTCGGGTAGGACTTGGCCTCGAAGAACTGCGTCTTGGGCAGCTGCAGGTCGCGGGCGGAGACGTCGTTGGTGACGACGAAGCCGGCGACGTGGTCGGTCCAGCTCTCCTCGGTGACCTCGTCGCCGACCGTGAGCGGGCTGCCGATGACCAGGCCCAGCTCGACCTCGTAGTCGAGGAACCGCGCGTGCGCGGGCTTGACGATGTCGTCGGCGGGGCCGCTGATCGAGCCTGACGCCTTGCGGAAGAACGTCAGCGGGATGGTGTCGGGGTCCATGCCGGACTCGGTGACGTGGCTGACGTAGTTGGTCATCTGGGCGACGACCCGGCACGGCGCGCTGACCGGGGAGACCAGCGCCAGGTCGGCGACGGGGGTGCCACCGGGCCCGGCGGCGGCCGCCTCGACGGCGGCGCGGTCGGCCAGCAGCTCGGCGGTGGTGGACGCGTCGGTGGCGACGCGGGCGGCGGTGCCGTCCGCGGTGAGGACCCACCAGGAGGCGCGCCCATCGTCGAGGGTGCGGAGGACGGAGAGGCTCACGAGGCAGCTACTTTCATCAGTCCGCGGAGGCGTTCGAGATCCCACTCGTTGTCCTCGCGCAGGGAACGGATCATGGATCGGAGCTCGGCGATCGACTCCTTGCCGGGAGCGATGCCGAGGAAGTCCTTGGTGGCGGGCGGGCCCCACTGGGCGAGGCCGGAGGCGGTCATGGGTGCCCAGCCCGGGTCGAGCGTGCAGTCGAACAGGTCGCCGTCGCTGAAGTGCTCGACCAGGAAGCCGTCGGGATCGCGCCAGTAGTCGAAGATCTGGCTGCCCTGGATGTGGCGGCCGATGCCCCACGACCGCTGGTAGCCCTCGTCCAGCAGGAACTCCCCGCCGGCGGCGAGCGCGTCGAGGTCGGCGACCTGGTAGGCCGAGTGCACGTAGCGGTTGGCCGGCCCCAGCGTCATCGCCAGCGTGTGGTGGTCGGCCGGCTCGCTGCCCCGGTCGCAGCGGATGAAGCTCATCGTGGGACCGCGGTGGCGCTGGCCCTCGAAGTAGAGGAAGTCGCTGACGATCAGGCCGAGGTGCTCCAGGTACCAGTTCAGTGCTTCCTGGTACCTCGTCGACTGCAGCACGACGTGGCCCAGGCGCTGCACCATCGCCGGTGCGCGCGGCGGTCGCTGGGTGGCGTTGGTGCGGCGCACCTCGTGGCCGGCGTTGAACGTGCGCGGCTCCTGGCCCGGCAGGGCGGGCAGCTCGTGGGTGCCGGCGACCACCCGCACCGGGAGCCCGCTGGGGTCGACCAGCTCCACGCCCGCGCCGCCGATCGACTCCGGCATCGGGCGGACCCGGGCGCCGGTGGCGTCGGCGAGGCGGACCAGGTCGGCGGCCTCCGCGGCCATGAACGTGGGCCCGAGGAACCTGGAGCGGGGACCCTGGCGCAGGATCACGCAGGGGGCACCGGGGTCGGTGCCACGCAGCTGGACCTCGCCGGGGGCCTTGGCGGCGGTGGTGAACCCGAAGGCGTGCGCGAAGCGCTCCGCGGCGCGCAGGTCGGGCTTGGCGAACTCCAGCCACGCGATGTCGCGGACCTTGATCACCGGGTTCCGGGCCCGTCCGGTGTGCTCGCCGGGCAGGCCGCCCTGCTCGCTGTGCAGGTCGCTGTGGGTGCCGTGGGCGTCCCCGCCCACCGGCGGCGTGGGTGCCTGCGCCGCGGTGGTCGCGGTGCCGGCGGTCGGCGTGGCCATGGGCGCCTCCTCTCAGAAAGTGACGCAATCGTCAGATATGGCGCGGGTCACAGTCAAGCATTTCTGACGCTTTCGTCACAACACGATGTGACGAAAGCATCAGAGGTGAACGTGTGGCATGATCGCGCCGTGTCCGTCGTCGAGCCGTCCCGCACCGACCGCCGCCGCGCCCGTACCCGCGGCGCGCTGGTCAGCGCCGCGCAGACGCTGCTGGCCGAGGGGCGCACCCACGTCGCGGTCCTGGAGATCACCCAGCTCGCCGACGTCGGGCTGGGCAGCTTCTACAACCACTTCGACAGCAAGGAGGAGCTGTTCGCCGCAGCCGTCGACGACGCGCTCGAGCTGCACGGCTCCCTGCTCGACGAGCTGACCGCGGACATCGAGGACCCCGCGGTCGTCTTCGCCCACAGCGTGCGCCTCACCGGACGGCTGCACCGGCGCCTCCCGGACCTGAGCAAGGTGCTGGTCAACCGGGGCGCCCAGGTGGCGTTCGCCGAGAACGGCCTGGCCCCGCGCGCCCTGCGCGACCTGCAGGCCGGCGTCGCCGCCGGCCGGTTCCGGGCCACGGACCTGCGCATCGCGCTGACGATGGTCGGCGGCGGCCTGCTCGCGCTCGGGGCGCTCCTGCACGCCGAGCCCGAGCGCGACGCCGAGCTGGCGGCCGACACCTTCTGCGAGGACGTGCTGCTGATGCTCGGCGTGCCCGAGGCCGAGGCCCGGGAGATCTGTGCCCTGCCGCTGCCGGACCTGGACGGACTGGCGGCCGGCTGACGCTCCTACGGAGCGGGCCGGTCGGCCTCGGACCGTTCCGGCCCCGCGCCTGACGCCGGTGCGGCACCATCGCGCCATGTCAGTGACGGGGCGGGCGCGGTCGTTCGTCGACCGACGCCCGCGAGCGAGCGCAGCGCTCCTGGGGGCGATGGCGCTGTTCGTCGTCGTGTACGACGCGGCGAGGATCGCGCGGTCGCCGGTCCTGGCCGGCGGGGAGGCGTGGTGGCCGGGAGTCGTCATCGGTACGGCCGCGGGCGCCACCGTGCTGCTCGCCGGTCTCGTCGTCCGCCAGCGACTGGGGCACTCGGCGCTCGACGTCGCGGCAGGCGCCGTCGTCGTGCTGGCCTTCGCGGTCTCTCACCCGCGCCACGGGCCGGAGGATGTCGCTGGCGTCGGCGCCGTCGCGGTCCTGGTCGCCGTCGATGTGGTGCTGGTGGGGCTCATCGGCTCGGCCGCTCGCTGGCGGTACGCCCAGCCGGCGCGCCGGTGAGGCGGGAGGCTCAGGCCTCCTTGACCACCGCGTACCAGACCCGGTCGGCGACCCGTGTCATCCGCTCGCCGACCTCCAGCGTGCGTCGGTAGAGCTCGCCGCGGGCGGCGTACTCGCGCAGGTCGGCGACGTCGAGGAGGCCGCGCATCGCGTCGCGGTAGACCTTCTCCATGCGCCGTTCGCAGGCGACCGCGGCGTCGGCCTCGCGGGTGGCGGCGTCGGCGGACCCGGCGAGGCTGGCGAGTGCCCGGCACAGGTGGATGGTGCCGGTCGCGACCTCCTCGGCCATCGCCACCAGGTGCCGGTCGGGGGAGACCGCGTACGCCTCGGCCTCGCGGACCACGTTCTTCAGGCCGTTGAGCACGGCGTCGAGGCGCTCGGAGAGCGTGTACAGGTCCTCCTGGTCCACCGGTGTGCTGAACGCGCGGCGCAGCTCGGTGGCGAGCCGGCGGCGCTGGTCGTCGGCGCGGTGCTCGCAGTCGCGGACGGTCGCCTCCTGCGCCGGGTCTCCGGCCGCCCAGTCCAGGAACGCGGCCGCTCCGGCCACGGTCGTGTCCGCCTGGGCGGACAGCGTGGCCAGCACGTCGGGGTTCTCCGGCAGGAACCAGTGCCGCTTCACAGGACCACCCTCTCCGTCATCGCGACGGCCGCGCCGATGCCGGCGCTCGCCGGCAGCGTGACGACCCAGGCCAGTGCGATCTCGCGCACCACCGGCCACCGTACGTGGCGCCACCTCCTCCCGGTGCCCACGCCGGCGACCGAGGAGGCCACGACGTGGGTGGTGCTGACCGGAGCGCCGAGCGCCGCCGCGCCCCCGATCACCACGGAGCTCGACGCCTGGCTGACCAGGCCGTCCAGCGGGCGGATCCGGTAGATCCCGCGGCCGACCGTGCGCACGATCCGCCACCCGCCGAGCGCCGTGCCGACGGTGAGCGCGCCGGCGCAGACGAGCTTCACCCACAGCGGTACGGCGAAGGCGTCCAGCGAGCCCGTGGCGACCAGCGCGAGCGTGATCACGCCCATCGTCTTCTGCGCGTCGTTGGTCCCGTGCGCGAACGCCAGCGCTGCCGAGGTCACCCACTCCCCGCCGCGGATCGCGCGCGTCACGCCGCGGTGGGCCCGCCGCAACGAGCGCGCCGCCAGCATCTCGCCCAGCCAGCCCGCGAGGAGGCCCAGCACGGGGGAGATGGCGAGCACGGCCAGGACCGCGGCCACGCCGCGCGGGCGCCAGCCGTCGAAGCCGCCCCAGTCGATCGCTCCGAGCCCGCCCAGCGCGACGCCGGCCCCGACCAGTCCGCCGACGAGCGCGTGCGAGGACGACGACGGCAGGCCCCGCCACCAGGTGATCAGGTTCCACGCGACGGCCGCGAGCAGCGCGGCGAAGAGGATGCGCAGGGTGTCGTCGGGCTCGTAGGTGACCAGGCCGCCGACCGTGTCGGCGACGGCGGTCCCGGCCAGGATCGGGCCGAGGATCGTGAAGACCGCCGCCACGGCCACCGCGGTGAAGGGGCGCATCGCCCGCGTGGCCACCGGGGCGGCCACCGAGTTCGAGGAGTCGTGGAAGCCGTTGGTGACGTCGAAGCCGACGGCGAGCAGCACGACGACCACGACGCCCGCCTCGCCACCGATCACCCGGGAAGTCTGTCGCAGCGGCACCTCGGGCGGTGCGGCTTTCGGCCGCCGTCGGCGCGCCGGTGCCCGGAATACCAGCGCGGCCGGATCGCTTGTGACAGGTGGGTCCGGCGGCCGCGACCGCGGCCGCCGAGGAGCCGACGCTGGAGGGCGGTCGCATGCCGGAGCACCCCGATCAGGAGGGCGTCCTGCTGGTGCGCGCCCACCGGGAGGCCGCGCTCGAGGCGCTCTCCCACTCGCTCGGCACGAGCTCGCTCTGCGCGCTGTCGCGCACGGGCCGCGCCATGCCGGCGGCGAAGTTCCACGAGGGGGCCTCGCGGGCCTTCGCGGACGTGCTCCGCGCCGCCGGCGCCGCTCCGGACGACGAGCTCGAGGCGATCGTCGTCGCGGTCGCGGCGCGGTGGGAGGCCGACGAGGCCGGCCGCGCCGGCCTCGGCCCCGACTGGGCGGCGTACGCGGCCGGCGGCGGCGAGGGGCTCGCCGACCTCGTCGACGAGCTCCGGGCCCGTGCCGTGGTCAGGCGCTGATCAGGCCGGACTCCCTCGCCCACTCCTCGACCCGCTCCATGCCGTCCTCGAACGTGACCAGCGGCTCGTAGCCCAGGCGCTTGCGGGCCTTCTCGATCGACGTGGTGCCCGTCCGGTTGAGCATGTGCATGGTGCCCGCCGCGAGGTCGGAGTGGGTGCCCGTGCGCCGGATGAGCGCGCCGACCAGGTTCGCCAGGGGTGCGGCGATCCTCATCGGGAGGTACACGACCTTGCCGCCGCTCATGTCGGCGAGGCGGCCGAAGAAGTCGCGGCAGGGCATGCCGATGCCGTCGGTGAGGTTGTAGATGTGGCCGCGGGTCTCCTCCGCGTGGGCGAGGACGAGCACCATGCCGTCGACGAAGTTGTCGATGTAGACGGGCGTGAAGACGCCCTTGCCGCCGTTGGGGAGCGGGAAGCCGGTGGGCTTGACCATCTCGGCGATCGGCGAGCGCACCCAGACCGAGCCCGGGCCCCACACGTCACCGGGGCGGATCACGGTCACGTCGATCTCGCCCGCGGTGTGGGCGGCGAGGACGACGGCCTCGGAGTTGACCTTGGTGTCGGTGTAGGGGTCGTACTCGATGTGCACCGGGTAGGTCTCGTCCGCGCCGTCGGGGAACGAGAAGCCGTAGGCCATGATCGAGGAGAAGTGGATGAACCGCCGGGCGCCGGCGTCGACGGCGGCGCGGAGCACGCGCTGGGTGCCGAGCACGTTGACGTGCCACGCCCGCTCGAGGCTGTAGGCCGCGCCGAGGAGGGCGGCGGTGTGGATGACGACGTCGACGCCGTCGAGGGCGTCGGCCCACTCCTCGGGCCTGGTGATGTCGCCGGCGATCACGCCGTGCTCGGGGTCGGCGACCAGGTCGACGCCGGTGACCGTGGCGCCCAGGGCGCGGAACCGCTCGGCCATCGCCCGGCCGATGAAGCCGTTGGCGCCGGTGATGAAGACGTGCTGGTCGAGGGCCGGGGCCGGGCGGTCGGCGTCCGTGGTGCGGTGGTCGGTCATGGCGGGGGTCCTTCCGAGACTGGTGGGGTGGTGGCGGTGGCCACGGTCACCAGGGTCCGTGAGGTCGGCCTCCTTCCCTTTGACATCTCTGGACTCCGTCTTTGATATTTGGGGACATGTCTGTGATCCGCGGCACATGCCTCCTCGGCTTCCGCGACCTCGTGCGCGAGCTCGGCGCCGACCCGGACGCGATCCTGCGCCGCGCCGGGATCCGGCCGGCGGACGCCGGCAACCAGGACGTCTTCCTCACCTACCGGAGCCTCTCCGCGGCGATGGAGGCGGCGGCGACGGGCACCGGCCGCCCCGACTTCGGCCGGCTGCTCGGCACCCGGCAGGGGCTGGGCGCGCTCGGCCCGGTGGGCGTCGCCACCCGCACGGCCGCCACGATGGGGGAGGCGATCGGGATCGCGCGGACCTACATGGCCGCCTACAGCCCGGCCGTGGCGGTGGCGCTCGAGCCCACCGACGATCCGGACCGGACGTTCTTCGAGTTCCGGATCGTGGCCGGCGGCATCGGCCCCGCCCGCCAGACGGTCGAGCTGTCGCTCGCGATCGCGCTGGAGGTCTTCCGCTACCTGGGGGGCAGCGGCTTCCGCGCCCTCCGCGTGCACCTGCCGCACGACCCGCTGACGGCGCCGGGGACGTACGAGGAGTACTTCGGCTGCCCGGCCGCCTTCGCCCGGCGGCGCGCCGGGTTCACCCTGCGCACCGGCGACCTGTCCCGCAGCGTGTCCGGCGACGCCGGCGCCCACCAGGTGATCCTCCGCTACCTCGAGGGCCTGGTCGCCTCCGACGAGCCCGGGCTCGCCCCACCGGTGCGGCGCGTGGTCGGGCAGCTGCTGCCGACGGGCGCCGTGAGCGCGGGCCTGGTGGCCCGGCAGTTCGCCCTCCACCCGAAGACGTTCCAGCGCCGGCTCGCCGAGGAGGGCACCACGTTCGCCGCGATCGTCGAGGAGTTGCGCCGGGAGCAGGCCGAGCACTACCTGCGCGACACGGACCTGACCATGGCGCAGGTCGCGCGCGAGCTCGGGTACGCCGAGCAGAGCGTGCTGACCCGCTCGATCAACCGCTGGTACGGCGTCGCCCCGAGCGAGCTCCGCCGGCGGCTGCGGCTCCCGGGCTGAGGCGCGGTTCGCCCAGCGCGAACGCCGGAATCCGGCGTACCCACGGACCGTTGACCCCGATGTGGACGAGGAACCTCTCGACGCCTACTCGGCCGTGGTGACCTCCGTGGCCGCGGCGCTGACGCCGCGGGTCGCCGCGCTGCGCCTGCGCGGCCCGCGCGGCGAGTCGGCCGGGTCCGCCGTGACCCTGACGGGCGAGGGCCATCTCGTGACCAACGCGCACGTCGTCGGCGACGCGACCGGCGGCGAGGCCGAGTGGGGCGACGGCACCTGGGCCCGCTTCGACGTCGTCGGTCGGGACCCGCTCTCCGACCTCGCCGTGGTCAGGGCCGACCGCGCGGTCCCCGAGCCGCCCGAGTTCGGTGACGCCGACGACCTCCGGGTCGGGTCGCTGGTCGTGGCCGTCGGCAACCCGATGGGCCTCTCCGGCTCGGTGACCGCGGGCGTGGTCAGCGCGCTCGGCCGCGCGATGCCGGCCCGCACCCGGCAGGGCACCCGGTTGATCGAGGACGTGATCCAGACCGACGCCGCGCTCAACCCGGGCAACTCCGGCGGCGCGCTGGCCGACGCCCGGGGACGCGTCGTCGGGATCAACACCGCGGTCGCCGGCATCGGCCTCGGGCTCGCGGTGCCGGTCAACGCGACCACCAACCGGATCATCGCGGCGCTGCTCCGCGACGGCCGCGTGCGGCGCGGCTACCTCGGCCTCGTCACGGCGCCGGCGCCGCTGCCCGCCGGCTGGGCCGAACGCGTCGGGCACCGCACGGCGCTGCGCGTCGCCGAGGTCGTGCCGTCCAGTCCGGCGGCCCGCAGCGGCCTGCACGCCGGCGACCTGCTGATCGCGGTCTCGGGGGTCCCGCTGCGCGATGCCCAGTCGCTGCAGAAGCGGCTCTTCGCGGAGGCGATCGGCACCCGGATGGAGATCACGGTGCTCCGCAACGGCGCACTCGTCGACGTCGTCGTGGAGCCCACCGAGCTGCGCGACTGAGCCCGCGAGCGCCCGGGCTTTCACTCGTTTCGGTGAGAGCCGGTCCGGGGAGCGCGCCGTACCGTCGGCTCATGTCGTACCCCGACCCGACCTACTTCGGATCCGGCGAGGTGCTGGCCCGGTTCCGCCCGGTGGAGCACCCGCCGGAGCTGCCCCGGCCGGGCGGCGCGGCGCACTACCTCGCCACGGGCGCGACGACCGGGGGCCGGTTCGGCCTCTACCGCTGGGACATGGGGCCGGAGGTCGCGGGCGCCGACGCGCACTACCACCGCACCATCACCGAGTCGTTCTTCGTGCTCTCCGGAGCCGTCCGGCTCTACGACGGCGCGGACTGGGTCGACGGGCGGCCGGGCGACTTCCTCCACGTCCCCGAGGGCGGCATCCACGGCTTCCGCAACGAGTCCGGCGAGCCGGCGTCGCTGCTCATCCTCTTCGTGCCCGGTGCGCCCCGCGAGGCGTACTTCGAACGGCTCGTCGACCTCGCGGAGGGCCGCTGGCAGCCGAGCCACGAGGAGCTGCTGGCGTTCTTCGAGGAGCACGACAACCTCTACGTCTGAGGCTCGCCGGCCACCCCTGTCGCGCGGGCCCGGCCGAGCGTAGATTCGAGGATTGCCCTCCCACCCCCCGATCCCGAGAGGTGGGTGTCGACACCGAGGAGGGGCACGTGTTCATACAAGTGATTCAAGGGAAGTGCGCGCGTCAGCAGGAGCTCCACGAGCACCTGGACAAGTGGCGCACCGAGCTCAGCGCCGGGGCAGACGGCTGGCTCGGAGGGACCTACGGGTTCACCGACGACGAGATGTTCGTGGGGGTCGTCCGATTCGAGTCCCGGGAGGCCGCGATGGCCAACTCCGGGAGGCCCGAGCAGGGCGCCTGGGCCGAGGGCATGATGGCGCTGTTCGACGGGCCGGTCGAGTTCCACGACTGCGACGACGTCACCCTGATGATGGACGGCGGGTCGGACAGCGCCGGCTTCGTCCAGATCATCCGCGGCAAGGTCGACGACGTCGACCGGCTCAAGTCCATGATGGCCGGCAACACCGACATGCTCCACGAGGCGCGGCCGGAGATCATCGGCGGCACCCTCGCGATCGAGCCGGACGGCACCTTCACCGAGACCGTCGCCTTCACCAGCGAGGCCGCCGCCCGGCAGGGCGAGGGTCAGGAGCCGCCGCCCGAGGTCCGCTCGGACCTCGAGTACGCGATGGCGGGTGCGGAGTTCTACGACCTGCACCAGCCCTGGTTCGAGTCCCGCTGAGCCGGTAGCAGCGGCCCACGGTGAGCCCTCGGCCGGCGACGGCCGGGGGCTCGTGCCCGCCCGGGACGCCGCGCTACGTCGATGCCTCCGGCGGTCGACCCCGCCGGGCGCCGCCGGCCGCCGGTGGGCGCGCGGTGGCGACGCGCCGGGCATCCCTGCGGGCACGGGCCCGCCCGCGGGACAGGTAGTCCGCGGTGCTGTTCTCGTGCGGGAACGTCCGGTCCGGGACCGGCAGGCCGAGCGCCCGGCAGATCGGCCCCCAGCCGTCTCCCGGCTGCCACTCGACGAGTCGTTCGGGAGCGATCTCCGCGCGGACCTCGGCCAGCCGCCGCTCGTAGCCCGCGATGGCCTGCTCGGCGTCGTCGAGGTCGGTGAGGAGGTCGCTGAGAACGACACGGAACAGGGGCACCGCCGGGTCGGCGTCGTCCTTCGCCAGCATCTCGCGCGTCCGGGGCAGCACCGTCGCCTCCATGCTGCGGAGCCACACCTGGGGGTCGGCGCGACGCGACAGCAGGACCGGCGCGTCCGGGTACGCCGCGGCCAGCTCGCGCCAGCAGCTCGAGAACGGTGCGTCGACCCCGGCGGCATAGCCCGCGAGGAGCTCCTCCCACTCCGGTGGTCGCCCCTCGAGGGCGGCCACCCAGGCGGGGACGTGCTCGGGGTGCGCCAAGGCCTCGCTCATGTGGTAGACCGGCGCACCCAGCAGGTGGCGCAGAGCCTCCCGCAGCGACGACGTGCCGGTGCGGGGCGGGCCGGCACCGATCAGTCGCAGGACCACGTCCGCAGTCTAGGAGCGGGCCGGCAGTCTTAGGAGCGCGCTCGGGCGGCCAGCGCGTCGAGCTGCACCGGGTCGTGGGCGGCGAGGACCGTCACCTCGGGGTGCCCCGACGCGAGCTCGGCCAGCCGATCGTGGTTCTCGCGGATCGTGCGGCGCGACGTGGCCAGCGCGTCCTCCGCCCATCGGACGGCGCGGGGCACGGGCGTGCCGTCGACGTACCCGCGGTGGTACATCGCGTCGCCGGCGTGGAGCAGCCAGCCGTCGCCGCCGTCGACGGCGACGCAGGCATGGCCGAGGGTGTGGCCGGGCAGGGGGACCAGCGCGATCCCGGCGGCGACGTCCGTGAGCTCGCGGGCCGCGGCGAAGCCGAGCCACGGCTCGCCGTCGGCGCCGTGCTCGACGACCCTCGGGCCGTGCGCCCACTGCGGCGACCGGTAGCGCAGGCGCTCGCGGCGCCCGGGCGAGCGGACGGCGGCGTCGTACTCCTCCGTGGTGACGTGCACCGCCGCGTCCGGGAAGTCGGCGAGACCGCCGATGTGGTCGATGTCGAAATGGGTGACGACGACGTGCCGGACGTCGCCGCGGTCGAAGCCCAGCGCCTCGACCTGGGCGGCCGCGGTCTCCGCCGGGTCGAGGACGGGGCGGAGCAGCGCCGGCATCACCGGCCCCAGCCGGGCCCGGGTGTGCGCGACGTCCTCCAGCCCGAAGCCGGTGTCGACCAGGACCAGCCCGGCGTCGTCGGTCTCGACCAGGAGCACGTGGCAGACCATCCGGCCGACCAGCGGCGCGTTCATGGTTCCGCAGTTGAGGTGGTGGACCCGCATGGCTGACCTCCCGTGACGTGACGTCACAGTCAACCAGTGGATCGGCCGCCGCCACAGCGCGAGTCGGCAGAAAGTTCCTGCCGGGTCGCGGTGCGGCGGCGGTCAGCGGTGGGTCACGTTGGCGTCGACGTCCTCGTCGGCCAGCTGCAGCAGCTCGTCGGCCAGCGCGCTGAGGGCGCGCCCCACGGCGAGCTCGTCGCCGATCTCGGGCACGCCCGGGTCGTGCGGGTTCTGCCGCGCCGTCCCGGTGGCGGAGAGCGTCCGCTCGCCCGTGTCCAGACGCGCGTCGGCGTGCGTGCCGCCGTCGCGCTCACCGATGAAGATCTCGACGTGCCACGTCTTGGTGTGCACGTGCCCGGTCGATGCAGTCATGTCCGTCGCCTCCCGACCGCGTCCCGGCCCGGCCACGGTGGCGGGGCGGTTCCCGCGGGTGGACGACCGACAGGTGGCGTACCGCGGCGCATGCGTGAAGGCCGTAGCACGCCGCCCGCCGGTCTGCCTCCATTGCGCCACGCCCACCGGTCGGCGGGCAGGGTCGAAGGTCCCGAAGCGTCGGTGGTGCCTACCAGGCCATCACCGCGGTCTGCCCGGACGCCCAGGCGTAGTACAGCCGGATGCGCACCACGTAGGAGCGCCCCGCCACGAGCTTGACCTTCACCAGCGCGTTGCGGTCCTCCCCGCTGTCGTCGTCGCCGGCCAGGAACCGCAGCTCGCCGTCGACATCCTCGAACACCACGAGGACCGCGTCGGCGGAGCCGAAGGTGCCGACGTTGAACTCCCGGCTCGCCTCGGGGCGGAACGCGAAGTCGGCCTGCTGGCCGGGCGTCAGCGAGAGCGGCACCGACTGGAAAGGCGTCAGGTCCGGCAGGTCGTCGCCGTCCAGCGGCGGGTACCAGTAGCGGATGTAGGCCTGGTCGTCCGCCGACAGCGTCCCCGGCGGGAAGATCCCGTCCTTGTACTCCTCCGGGGCCAGGATCAGCCCACCCGGGAACTGGTACTCCATGATGCTGTCCGGGTCCCAGTTCCCGCCCTCGACCTCGCGCGGGTCCAGCTTGCGCAGCACGTTGTGGAACGTCGTCTCGCGCGGCCAGTTGTTCGGCGGCCCGCCGAGGAACTCGTAGACCGCCTCCTCGTCCCAGGTGATCCCGGCGTTCGGGTTCTGGTGCTCGTGCGGCATCCCGAGCGTGTGCCCGATCTCGTGCCGGGCCGTGGTGTGGCCGTACGGCGTGGTCAGGTCCCACCCGAAGTTCATCGTCCGCTCGGTCGCCCCGATGCCGAGCACGTCGCGGCCCACGTAGGACCACGACCCGTCGCCGGCCTGGAAGCCGATCCGGACCTCGGACTCCGACGCCTCGGCGACCTCGGTGAACGAGAGCCCGATGCCGAGGTCCTTCCACTCCGCGAAGGCGCCGCGGACCACGTCCATCTGGTCGCCGTGCTCCGCCTCGTCGGCGAGGAAGTGGTAGTGCAGCACGGTCCCGTTGACCCACTTGCTGGCCGTGACGACGATCGCGCGCTGCCGGTCGAACGTCAGGTCCGGACGGAACTGGGGGAGGCTGCGGGGATAGGTGGAGCAGTAGCTCAGCGGCTGGCTCGGGGATGTGTCCTGCGGTTGCGACATCGGTGGTCACCAGGTCTCGGGTCGGGGCGGCGCAACGGTCCTTCGAGCATCCCGTCGGGGCCACCGGCCGTCAATGGCCCGAAGGGACCCCGCCCGGGCGCCGCAGCGTCGTCACCATCAGGTACGCCGCCAGCGCCTGCGCCGCGACGACGATCCCGCCCAGGGCGTCGGCGTGGTGGGTCACCAGCGCGCCGGCCACCGCGCCGCCGGCGAGCGCGCCGAGGCCCTGGACCGCGGCGAAGATGCCGAAGGCCGTCGCCCGCCGCGCGGCCGGCACCAGGTCGGCGACGAACGCCTTCACCGCCGAGTCCTGGACGCCCGTCGCGGCGCCCCAGACCACGACGCCCGCCAGCACCACCGCCGCGCGGTCGTCGAAGACCAGCCACGGCACGGCGGCGGCGAGCACCGGGACCACCAGCAGCACGCCGCCCGACCAGCGGTCGAAGAGCGCGCCGGTGGCCAGCGCCGCGACGGCTCCGACCGCCATCGCGACCGCGTAGACCAGCGGTGCGGCCGCGGTGGGGAAGACCCCCGCGCGCACGAACTGGAACGAGATCACGCCGAAGGTCATCAGGCCGAAGGTGGTCAGCGCGGCGGCCGCGGAGAACCGGTGGAACGAGCCGGGCAGGTCCGCCCCGAGCGCCGGGCGCAGCAGCCCGGCCGGCGGGGAGGACGCCGCTGCGTCCGGGTCGGGCTCGGCGACCGACGGCACCCGGCGCCGCAGCAGCGCCAGCAGCAGCAGCGACACCGCGCCCGGGACGGCCAGCAGCGCCAGGCCCGGCCAGATCAGGCCGGTCGCCGCCGTCGTACCGGCGAGGAGCAGGGGGCCCGCGAAGGCGCCGACCTGGTCCAGCGCCTTGTGCACGCCGAACGCCTTGCCGCGCCCGGTGCGCACCGCCACCCGGGCCAGGAGTGCCGACTTCGCGGGGCTGCGGACCGCCTTCCCGGTGCGCTCGGCCAGGATCAGGGCGGCGGCGAACGCCACGCCGGCGGCGCCGAGCGCGGGCGCGAGCGCGAGCAGCGGCACGCACACCGCGGTGAGCCCGTAGCCGACGACCGTGAGGCGCCAGTGGCGCTGCGCCCGGTCCGCCCACGGCCCGGTGACCAGGCGCAGCACGAGTGCCACCGCCTCGCCGGCGCCGGTGACGATGCCGACCGTCAGCGCGGACGCTCCCAACGACCCCAGGTAGGGCCCGGCGACCGAGCGCATGCCCTCGTAGACCATGTCGGCCGCGAGGCTGACGAACCCGAACGCGAGCACCGTCCGCCAGGGCGTCCAGGGGGTCCGTCCCCGCGGTGCGGCGGCGCGCCCGCCGGGTGCGTCGGGGCCGGCACGAGCCATCGGGCGCCCTCCGTCCGTCGGGGTTGGTCGGGTCACCCAGTCTGGCGCGCCCGGGCGACCGCCGGGCGGAGACGGCCCTGGACCGCCGTACCCGGCACGGGAATGATGCCCGAAGGAGGACCCTCATGAGCGCGAGCGAGGAGACGGCCACCCCCGCGCGGATGACGTGGCCGACCCTGACCGGGATGGTCGTCGGCAGCATGGTCGGGGCCGGCGTCTACTCGCTCCCGGCGCGCTTCGGCGTGGCCACCGGCATCCTCGGCTCCCTGATCGCGTGGGCGATCGCGGGCGCCGGCATCCTGATGCTGGCCCTCGTCTTCCAGAACCTGGCGATCCGTCGGCCCGACCTCGACTCCGGCGTCTTCATCTACGCCAAGGCGGGGTTCGGCGACTACGCCGGCTTCAACTCCGCGATCGGCTTCTGGGCCAGCACGATCGCCGGCAACGCCTTCTACTGGGTCTTCATCGGCGCGACGCTCGGCACGTTCTTCGACGGGTTCGGCGACGGCGACACCCTGCTCGCCACGGGGCTCTCCACGGCCGGGGTGTGGCTCTTCCACGCGCTCATCGCCCGCGGCGTGCGCGACGCGGCCGTGGTCAACCGGATCGTCACGGTCTTCAAGATCGTGCCGATCCTGGTCTTCGTCGTGGTGCTCCTGCTCGCGTTCGACGCCGGCGTCTTCGCCGACAACTGGACCGCGGAGGTCTACGGCGACCTCGGCTCGCTCAACGAGCAGGTGCGCAACACGATGATCATCACGACGTTCGTCTTCATCGGCGTCGAGGGCGCCAGCGTCTACTCCCGGTACGCCGAGCGCCGCGAGGACGTCGGGCGGGCCACCGTGCTCGGCTTCCTCAGCGTGCTGTCGCTCTTCTCACTGGTGACGCTGGCCAGCTACTCGGTGATGCCGCAGCCCGACATCGCCGCGACCCGGCAGCCGTCGATGATCGGGCTGTTCGAGCACGTCGTGGGCGGCTGGGGCAGCACGTTCATGAGCGTGGCCGTCATCGTCTCCGTGCTCGGCGCCTACCTCGCGTGGACGCTGATGGCGGCGGAGGTGATGTTCGTCCCCGCCCGCAACGAGGACATGCCGTCGTTCCTGGGCAGGGAGAACGCGCACGGCACACCGATCACGGCGCTGGTGGTGACCTCGCTCGCCGTGCAGGCGCTGCTCGCGGCGACGCTGTTCCTCACCGACGCTCTCAACTTCATGCTCGACCTGAGCACCAGCCTGGCGCTCATCCCGTACCTGCTCGCCGCCGCCTACGCGCTCAAGCTCGGCCTCACCGGCGAGGGGTACGACGGCGTGCCGGCCGCGGAGCGACGCCGGGAGACCGTGGTGGCGGGCGCCGCGACGGCGTACACGATCTTCCTCTTCGACGCCGCGGGCCTGAAGTACGTCCTGCTCTGCACGGTGATCCTCGCGCCGGCCGCGCTGCTCTACGTGAAGGCGCGCAGCGAGCGCGGCCGGCGGCTGTTCACCCCGACGGAGCTGGCGCTCTGCGCGGCGATCCTCGCGGGGGGCGTCACCGGGGCGCTGGGTCTCTGGACCGGCCGGATCGCCCTCTGAGGCCGATCGCGCGACGGCCCGCCGGCGCGCCGCTAGCGTCGGCACGGTGGTGACGGGCACGCGTCGAGGGACCGGTGACGGGATCGGCCTCGCCGCGCTGGTCTCGATCGGGATCGGCGGCATGGTCGGCGGCGGCATCTTCTCGGTCCTGGGGCTGACCGCCGAGATCGCGGGCGCCGGCAGCTACGTCGCCTTCGTGGTCGGCGGGGCCGTGGCGGCGCTGACCGGGACCTCCTACGCGCGCCTCTCCGTCCGGCTGCGCAGCCGGGGCGGCACCGCCACCTTCCTCGACACCGCGTTCGGCGTCGGAGTAGCCGGTCCGCTCAACGTGCTGCTCTGGCTCAGCTACTTCGTGATGCTGGGCCTGTACGCCGTCGCGTTCGGCTCCTACCTGGCGGTCCTCGTCGGGCTGCCGGCCGACGGGCCGTGGCGGCGCGTGCTCGGCTGCCTGGTGGTGCTGGCCTTCGCCGGGGTCAACCTCGGCGGGGCTCGCCTGGTCGCCCGGGGCGAGGCCGCCCTGGTCTACGTCAAGGTCGCGGTGCTGGTCGTCTTCTGCATCGGCGGGCTGACGGTGGTCGACACCAGCCGGGTGGCGCCGTCGGCCTTCCCGTCCCTGGCCACGATCGTGTACGCCGGCGCGCTGATCTTCCTCGCCTACGAGGGCTTCGAGCTGATCGCCAACGCCGCGGAGGACGCGCGGGACCCCGAGCGCACGCTGCCGCGGGCCTACCTGGTCGCGATCGGCTCGGTGATCGCCCTCTACGTGGTGGTCGCCTTCGTCGCGGTGGGCAACCTGACCCCGGCGCAGATCGTCGAGAAGCGCGACTACGCCCTCGCCGCGGCGGCGGAGCCGGTCTTCGGTGCGGCCGGCTTCACGCTGATCGCGGTGGCGGCGGTGATCTCCACCGCCAGCGCGATCAACGCCACGATGTACGGCGCCGCCAAGTTCACGTACCTGATGGCGCGGCACGGCGAGCTGCCGCACGTGCTCGCCGACCCGGTGTGGAACCGGCCCGTGGGCGGGCTGGTGGCGACGACGGTCGGCACGCTGGTCGTGGTCGTCGCGGTGCCGATCGAGGGGATCTCCCTGATGGGGTCGGCGGGCTTCCTGATCGTCTTCGCCGCGGTGAACCTGGCCGCGGCACGGATCGGCGCCCCGGCCCGCCGCGCCCGCGTCGTACCGCTGGCGGGAGCGGTCGCCTGCCTGGGCTGCCTGGGCGCGCTGCTCTGGTACGCCGCCACCGAGATCCCCGCACAGCTGCTGGTGCTCGCGGCGATGGTGCTGGTCGCGGTCGGCGGTGAGCTGGTGCTGCGCCGCCGGCGGACCGGGTCAGGGGGTCGGCGTGGGTGACTCCCCGAGGCCCCCGTCGTCCTCGACGCCGTCGGGCCCGACCACGGTGACGGTCGAGGGGGTGAACCCGAGGGTCAGCGTCACCTCGCGCCCGAGCTCGTCCTGGAGGGCGCGGTGCAGCTCCGTCGCGGAGGGCGGAGCGGACGGGCCGGTCAGGTCCACCTGGACCGCGTCGTCGCGGACCTCGACGCGCAGCACCTGGTAGTCGCCGTCGGTGCCGGCCCACTCGTCGACCACCCGGTGGGCCCGCGTCGTCTGGCTCGCCTCGCCGACCACGCCCTCGGAGGTGAAGACGAGGGGGATGAGGATGGCCATGGAGACCGCGACGAACGGCGCGAGGGTGATGGTGAGCCGCTGCCGGCCGGAGCGCAGCACGGCGGGGTCGGCGAACCCGCCGAGGACGAAGACCACCGCCGCGGACGCGATGATGGCCACCACGTTGGTCATGAAGAGCAGGAAGGCGCCGAGCGCCTCGGGCCAGAGTCCGCCGGCCAGGCAGATGCCGACGACGCTCAGAGGTGGCACGAGCGCGACCGCGATCGCGACGCCGGCGATCGAGGACGCCACCCGCACGGCCATCGTGGCGAAAGCGCCGGCGGCGCCGGCCGACACGGCGATCAGCAGGTCCAGCAGGTCGGGTCGGATGCGGGAGGTGACCTGGGTGTTGACCTCGACGTTGACCGGGGCGGGGGCCCATCCCGACATGACGTAGGCGACCACCACCGCGGCGACGGCGCCGAGCGCCACCAGGGCGAGCGAGGAGACGGCCCGCCGGGACCAGCCGTTGACGAGGGCGCCGGCCAGGCCGAGGATCGGCACCATCAGCGGTGCGACCAGCATCGCCCCGATCACGACCGCGGTGGAGTCCTGGAGGATCGCGAAGGTCGCGATGGCGGCGCTGAGCAGCAGCATCACCCACCACGCCGTGAGGTCGGTCGTGCGCCCGGGCGGCTCGAAGTAGAGCGTCGAGGCGAGCTCGGCGCGCCTGTCCGGCCCGACGTCGTCGCGCAGGAAGGCATCGACGACGATCTGCCGCGCGGTCGGCTGCTCGAGCTCCAGGTCGGACCGGCGGGAGGCGGCGCGCAGGCCGGAGACCAGCAGGATCACCCCGGCGACGACCGTCGTCACCGCGACGACCAGCGTGATGCCGCTGGGCAGCTCGGTCCAGGTGGCCACGCAGAGCACGCCGAGCGCGACCGCGATCGCGCCCGCGGCGAGGCGGACGGCGCGCCGCTCACGGGGGTGCCGCCAGGCGGTCAGCACGGCCCAGGACCCGCGCACGAGCAGCACCGTCCCCGCGCACCAGACCGCGACCTGGGCGCCGAGCACCGGGTCGCGGAGGACGGCCCAGCCGATCAGCAGCTCGAACGGCGCCCGCCGGCCCGCGGCCCAACGGGTCGGTGCCAGGCGGGGGCCGCGCCCGCTGACGGCCCGCACCAGGTTGGCCAGCCCGACGGCGGTCAGGACCAGCCCGAACACGAGGTCGACGGTGGCCAGGCCGACGCCGGGCAGGCCGAGGACGAGGAGCCCGAAGAGCGTCAGGAAGGCGCCGAGCACGGTCGCGGGGTTGGCGGCACGGCGCACCACGGTGCCGACGGGTCGGCGCGTCGCGGGCTCCGGTGTCGTCGGGGAGGTCGTCGGGGAGGTCGTCGCCACGTTCCGGGCTCCTCGGGTCGGGGCACGGTGCTGGGTCGGACCGATGCTAGAGCGGCCGGGAGCGGACCGTCGGACCCTTGCCGGGCGCTGAACAGACGTTTAGGATATTGAACATGCGATCAGCCACGCCGGCGCGGCCGCCGGACCTCACCGCGAAGGCCACGATCCGCGAGGTCGCGCTGGGGCTCTTCGCCGAGCGCGGCGCCGACGCGGTGACCGTCCGCGAGATCGCCGGCGCGGCCGGGGTCTCGCCGGCGCTGGTGCTGCACCACTTCGGCAGCAAGGACGGGTTGCGGGCCGCGGTCGACGAGGCGGTCGCGGCCACCTTCGAGGACATCGTCGACGCGCTGGGGGAGGCCGGCCTCGAAGGCGCACTCACCGACGAGGGGGCCGAGGCCGGCGCCCGCTCGCTGGGAGAGGCGTTCGCGGCCTCCTTCCCACCGGGATCGCCGATCCCGGGCTACCTCCGCCGGCTGCTGCTGAGCGGCGACCCCACCGGCGACCGGATCTTCGCCCGGTGGTTCGAGCTCAGCGAGCGCCTCCTGGCCGACCTGGAGGCGGCCGGCGTGGCGCGGCCGAGCGGCGACCGGCCGGCCCGCGCCGCGTTCCTGCTGGTCAACGACCTCGCCGCGGTCCTGCTCGCACCCCAGCTCGCGAGCACCTGCGGCATCGACCTCCTCACCCCGGACGGCATGAGCCGCTGGGCCGAGGAGGCCACCGACGTCTACGCCCGTGGCGCGTTCCGCGCGCCGGACCCCGAGGAAGGGAGTGCAGATGAGTGACCACACGCATGACCCCGTGAACGACACCGCCGACACCGCCGAGGCGGTGGTGAGGACCGAGGGGCTGGTCAAGGAGTTCGGCAGCTTCCGCGCCCTCGACGGGCTCGACCTCTCGGTGCGCCGCGGCGAGGTGCACGGCTTCCTCGGCCCCAACGGCGCCGGCAAGTCGACGACGATCCGGATCCTGCTCGGCCTGATGCGCCACGACGGAGGGCGGGTCAGGCTGTTCGGCGGCGACCCCTGGCGCGACGGGACCCGGCTCCGGGCCGGCCTGTCCTACGTGCCCGGCGACGTCGCGCTCTGGCCGGGCCTCACCGGCGGGCAGTGCATCGACATCCTGGCCTCGGTCCACGGCGGCCTCCGCGCCGACCGGCGCGCCGACCTGATCGAGCGGTTCGACCTCGACCCCACCAAGCGCGCGCGGGACTACTCCAAGGGCAACCGGCAGAAGGTGGCGCTGGTCGCGGCGCTGGCCGCGGAGGTCGACCTGATGGTGCTCGACGAGCCCACCTCCGGGCTCGACCCGCTGATGGAGCAGGTGTTCCAGGAGGTCATCCGCGAGCGCCGCGACCAGGGGACGACGGTCCTGCTGTCCAGCCACATCCTCTCCGAGGTCGAGGCGCTGGCCGACCGGGTCAGCATCATCCGGAAGGGCCGCAACGTCACCACGGGATCGTTGCGCGAGCTGCGCCGCCACACCCGGACCACCGTCCACGCCGTCACCCGTGCCGAGGTCACCGGTCTCGACGCGCTGGCCGCGGTCGCGGACCTCGCGTCCGGACGCGGCGAGGCGGGGGTCGACACGCGGTTCACGGTCGGCCCCGACGGCCTGGGCGACGCCGTGGGCCTGGTGCACGCCGCCGGCGTGGAGAGCCTCACCGTGGAGCCGCCGAGCCTCGACGCGCTGTTCCTCAGCCGCTACAGCGACGAGCCCGAGCAGACCGGGCAGTCCGGGCAGCCGGGCGAGCGGCCCGGCAAGCACGCCGTCCGGGAGCCGGCATGACCGGCGGGGGCGTCGGCATCCTGCTGCGGATCCAGGCCCGCGCCCAGTGGCGCCGGGCGACCGTCTGGGTCCTGGCGATGGTCGCGTCGATGGCGTTCACCGCGCTCGCGGTGGCGGGGCTCTACGACACCCCGGCGAAGGTGGCGTCCTACGGCGAGGCCGTGGTCAGCGACGCGTTGGTGGCGATCAACGGGCACGTCGAGGGGATCGACACGCTCGGCGGCATCGTCCAGGACGAGTTCGGCTTCATGGGCTCCTTCCTGCTGCCGCTGATGGGCCTGGCCCTGGTCGCGGCGATGACCCGCACCGAGGAGGAGTCCGGCCGCCTGGAGTCGCTGCTGGCCGGCCGCGTCGGGAGGACCGCGCCGGTCGTGACCTCGCTCGTGATCGCGACGGTGGCGATCGTCGCGATGGTGGTCGGCTTCGTGGTCTCGCTGCTGGCGTCCGGGATCGACCCGGCCGACGCGGTGCTCTACTCGCTGGCGTCCGGCATGGTCAGCCTGGTGTTCGCCACGGTCGCCGCCACCGCGGCGCAGGTGGTGCTGCACGGGCGGGGCGTCTACATGATCGGGTTCGCCGTGATCGGTCTCTCCTACGTGCTGCGCGGCGTCGGCGACGTCCGCGACTCCTTCTGGGTCTGGCTCTCCCCGCTGGGCTGGCTGGAGAAGACGGCGCCGTTCGCGGACCAGCAGCGGTGGTGGGTGCTGCTGATCCCGGCGGCGGTCTCCGCGGCGCTCGCCGCGGCCGCGCTGACGCTCGCCGCCCGCCGCGACCTCGGCGCCTCGCTGTACCGCCCGGGCCCCGGCCCCGCGGCGGCGTCGCGCCGCCTGCTGGGCCCGGTGGGGCTCGCGATCCACGGCCAGCGCGGCGCGTTCCTCGGCTGGCTGGTGGGCAGCGTCCTGCTCGCGGCGGTGATGGGCGCGCTCGCGCAGGAGATGGTGGACGCGGCGCTGGGCAACCCGGACCTGAGCCGCGCGCTCGGCATCACCGAGGGCGACGTCGTGGACGGGTTCCTCGCCGTCGTGCAGTTCTACCTGGCGATCGTCGCTGCCGGCTACCTGGTGCAGTCGCTGGGCACCCTGCGGCACGAGGAGGTCGGCGGCCGCCTGGAGCCGATGCTCGCGGGCGGGCTGTCCCGTCCGCGCTGGCTCGCCGCCCAGGTCGCGGTCATGCTCGGCGGCCTGGTGGTCGTCGTCGTGGTCTCGGCGGTGGTCTTCGGCGCCACCACCGCGCTCTCCACCGGTGAGTCCGGGTACGTCGGCACGCTGGTCGGCGCGGGCGTGGCCTACCTGCCCGCCGAGCTGCTGGTCGGGGCGGTCGGGGCCTTCCTGTTCGGCCTCGCCCCACGGATGTTCGGCCTCACCTGGTTGCTGTTCGGTCTGGTCGCCGCCATCGGCCTCCTCGGCCCCGGCCTGCAGCTGGCGCAGTGGATCCAGGACCTCTCGCCGCTGACCCACGTCGGGAACCCGCCGTCCGGCACGGTCGAGGCGGGACAGCTGATCGGACTGGCCGTCGCCGCGGCGCTGCTGGGGGTGGGCGCGTTCGTCGGCTTCCGCCGGCGTCGGATCCCGCAGGGGTAGGCCGGCGGGGGCGTCTCCACGAAGCCTCCACGGTCTCGCCACGTCGCCGCCAAGCCTGTACGGCGCGCGTGCCGGAGTCTCGATGTCGACGGCCCTCCGGGGCCACCCCGACAGGAGACCACCGATGACCACCCTCGCCACCGCGCCGCAGGCGCCCGCCACCACCGCGAACGTCCACGACCGACCCGCCGGGCCCGCCGACGGCTCCACGCCGGCGCGCCCGCCCGTCCGCGACGGGCTGCGCGCCATCGTGCCGATCTGCCTCGGCGTCGCGCCGATGGCCGTGGCACTCGGCGCGCTGGTGGGGGGCAGCGACCTCGACCCGGTCGCCGCGCTCTCCTCGTCGGTCCTGGTGATGGCCGGGTCGGCGCAGCTGACCCTGCTCGACATGAGCATCCGCGACCTCGACGCGCTGGTGATCGTCGCGACGGCCCTGCTGATCAACGCGCGCTTCCTCGCCTACAGCGCCGCGATGGCGTCCTGGTTCCCCACCTCGTCCCGCTGGCAGCGGGCGCTGCTCGCGCTCCCGCTGGTGGACCAGATGTTCCTGGTCACCGCCAACGACCGCGCCCGGGTGCGCCGGACCGAGGCGGAGCGGCGCCGGTTCTACGCCGCGGCCGCGGCCGCCCTGGTCACGGTCTGGGTGGTCGCCCAGGTGGCCGGCTACCTGTTCGGTGCCCTGCTGCCCGAGGCGTTCGCCCTCCAGGCGGCCACGCCGCTGTGCCTGAGCGGCCTGCTCGCGGTCTCCCTCAAGGACCGCCGGGCCTGGGGCGCGGCAGCGGCCGGAGGCGCGGCGACCGCGCTGCTCGCCCTCGCCCTCGGGCCCGCGGCGATCCTCCTCGGCATCGCCGTCGCCGTGGTGCTCGTCCCCGCCGGGAGCGCGTCGTGAAGCTCTGGGCCGTCATCCTCGCCGTCGCGGTCGGCACCTACCTGATCCGCGCCTCCCTGCTGCTCCTGCGGAGCCGCCGGACCCCGCCGGCGGCCGTGGTCGCCCGGGCCGCGCTGGTCGCCCCGGCCGCGCTCGCCGCGCTGCTGGTCAGCGCGGGGGCCCACGCGCCCGGCCTCCCCGTCGTACTGGGCTGCGCCGCCGGGTTCGCGGTCACGCTCCGGACCAGGAACGTGGTCCACGCGCTCCTCGTCGGGCTGCCGGCGGTGTGGGTCGCCCAGGCGCTGGGGCTGGGCTGATGGCGCGGCGACCGGCGCGCGGCCGCGGCACAATGCCCAGATGGGTCCGGAACCCGTCCCCGCCGACGACCTCGGGGAGCGCCCGTGGGCGTACCCCGGCGCCGCCACGACCGGGCCCGGGCTGCTGACCGGCGACTCCTACCTGCCGCTCGGCGACGTCGGACCCGGGGGTGCGGACGGGCTGCTGGACGGCCTGCTGGACCGGCTGCTGGACCGGCTGGGTGCGACGCCGCTCGCCGGACGCGTCGCGGTCCTGGCCGTCGGGTCCAACGCCTCGCCGGGCGTGCTCGGCCCCAAGCTGGTCGCCGCCGGGGTGGCGCCCGTCGTGCCGTTCGTCGTCGCCGGGGTCGACGGGCTCGCCGTGGGGCACAGCGCGCACGTCAGCCGTCCCGGCTTCGTCCCCGCGGCGCCGTTCCCGGCCCCGGGCGCGGTCGGCACGGCCGTCGCCGGGCTCCTCGACGCCGACCAGCTGCGCTGCCTGGACGCGACCGAGCCGAACTACGTGCGTCGACCGGTGGCGCGGGTGCCCCGGGCCCTGCCCGGCGCCGTGCGGCGGCACGGGTCGGACCACGCCTTCGTCTACTGCTCGCGGTGGGGGGTGATCGCGCCGCCGGGGGCCGCGCCGCTGCCGCTGATGGGTCAGGCGGCGCTGCTGCGGCTGCTGGACGGCGCGCTGCCCGGGCTCGGGCTCCTCGGCGCGGGCGCGGATGCGCCCTCCGCCCTGCGCCGCCTGGCCGCGGAGC